>CAJXJM010000265.1 GCA_913054205.1 uncultured Rhodospirillaceae bacterium | reverse complement strand
TGGTCTTGGAGGCCGGCGGTCCTGACAAAGATTGGTTGATCCATATCCCCATAGGTGTTGGAAAAATACTTCCTGAACAGCTTTACAACTGGAACTACCTATCAGCGCCGGAACCCCATGTGGACAATCGCAAAATTTATCATCCGCGCGGAAAAGTTCTCGGCGGTTCATCATCAATCAATATTATGGCCTATGTGCGCGGCCATGCGGGTGACTATGATCGCTGGCGTCAAATGGGTCTATCCGGATGGAGCTATGATGATGTATTGCTTTATTTCAAAAAAGCCGAAGGGTTCGACAAAGGGGGCGATTTCTATCACGGCGGTGACGGGCCGTTGGGAGTTTCTTCGCCGGGGATAACTGATCCGTTATATCAAACTTTTGCCGAAGCAGGGCAACAAGCCGGCTATCCGTACACCGATGACTATAATGGCGCTGAGCAAGAAGGATTTTCACCGCTTCAGTTTACCACGCGCAACGGTAAAAGATCGAGCGCAGCAGTTGCCTATTTGCACCCTGCCTCTGGCCGTCCCAATTTATCAATCACCACCAGGGCTCATGTCACTCGAATTCTATTCGAGGGCCAAAAAGCCATCGGCGTTGAATATATACGTGGTGGAAAAATCCAAAAAACCTATGCAGACCGCGAAGTCATCGTTTCCGGCGGCGCCTATAATTCTCCTCAAACGTTATTGCTTTCAGGGATTGGTCCTGCTGATCATCTCAATGAAATCGGCATTAAACCGGTCGCCGACGTCAAAGGTGTCGGACAAAATCTTCAAGACCATCCGTCCAATGTGCTGGTTTTTTCGCATAAGGGAAGGTCGCGGTTCGTTGAAAATCTACGCTATGATCGTCTCGCCTTGAGTATGATCCGGGCGCAGTTCTTCGGCTCTGGTTTTGCCACGGAAAATCCTTCGCAAGTGACGGCGTTTTTGAAAAGTGATCCGGCAGTTGAATTGCCGGACACACAGTTTTTCTGCCGGTCGGCCCCACCAGATGTAAAGCCGTGGTTCCCGTTGTTTAGAAAAGCTGCGTCTAACACGTTTGTCATACGCACCTGCCAATTGAGGCCAGAGAGCCGGGGATTTGTTGAACTTGGCTCCGACGATCCGATGGCACCGGCAAAAATTCAGAACAATTTTCTGCAAACGGAAACCGACCGCCGCGTACTTCGTGATTGTGTGAAAATGACCCGCGATATTGTCTCTCAATCTGCTTTTGAGGGTCTTCGCGGCGCTGAATTGGTGCCGGGAGAAAGCGTCAAAACGGACGATGAAATAGACGCTTTTGTTCGTCAAAATCTCAGCACCGTCTTTCACCCGCTCGGCACCTGTAAAATGGGCATCGACGAGGAGGCAGTGGTTGATCCTGACTTAAAGGTGCGAGGTGTCCAAGGCCTACGCGTCGTCGATGCATCGGTCATGCCGGATTTAGTTGGCGGCAATATCAACGCGCCGGTGATTATGATTGCTGAAAAAGCCGCCGATATTATTCTTGGGGCTGCTAAGGCTTAATCTCGAACATTAGGAGATAGGTGTTTTGTAAGGGATTAAAATTATCATCTGAAACCAGATACAGATAATTTTTGCCATCACTTCCGGCGCGAACATCAATACCCTCGTAGTTATCGACGACCAGCGGGCTTTTCATCTCTGCGACTATTTGGCCTTTGAGGACAGCCTTGGGCTGGATCGACTTGTGCGGAATCTTGGCTATTCTCACTGTGCTGCCAAATATGTAAGAGAACTTGCGTGACAGGATATACACATCGCCATTAGGGGCCGTGGCGGCACCTGAAGGTTTAAAATCTGCATCTCTTTGGTAAAAAATATCATTCCATTTATTGTTGCGCCATAACCATCCTCGAACTTGGGTATCGGTTCCCCAATCTTCGGATAAGGCCAGCAAATCTCCATTGAGCAGTCCAGTGAGAGATTCAATGCCGCCATTTTTAGGGGCCTGATCAAGCTCTGGCGGTTGAGCGAATTTGAAGGTTGGCTTGTCCGAATAAACCAACAATCTGTGATTCCGCTCGAAACTAACCAGCAAATCTCCGTTGGGGAGCCGCGTCATCGATTCAGAATCGCCATCATAGGCGGTTTTAAATCCTCTGCCCGCTGCGCCTGCGAGGTTCTCAATCGTTAAATTACTGAGGTTTTTGAGATCCCCTTTTGTATCGTAGATAAGGGCACCTTCGATTTTGGTGCCGCGGTCACTGATCGCGATAAAGCGCGCACGGTCGTTTGAAATTGTAAGGGCGGATAGTCCGCCGAACCTGGAATGATCAGACTCGATCCGAAGCCCGCCGCGGTAAATCAAGCCGCCGATTTCGCGCATCGATGGATTTTCTTCATTGAGGGCAACGATTTCGGTTTTAAAACCAATCTTCGAGGCGGCTTTGGATATAGAGGTCCAGGCGAGCAGGTGGACACCGGAAAACACGGCAGCATAAAGAACCAAGATAGCCAGGCGTTTGAAAGCCATTTTCTAATCCACGCAAGAGCAATTCATACGACAATATTGCTCTTATTTGGGGACGAATTGTCAGAAAACAAGAGGTGACTGCGATAAGGGAGGCCTTACCTCTCTACCGGAAAGCCAACGATTGAGCCCCATTCGGTCCAGGAACCGTCATAGATTTTGACGCCTTCATACCCAAGAATGAAGGTCATCGCTGTCCAGGCGAGGGTGGCGCGGTGAGACAGGCGGCAATAGCAGACAATTTCATCAACTTTGCTGGGGTCTGCGCCCGCCGCATCGAATTTTGCTTTGAGCTCCTCCGCTGATTTGAAGGTGTCGTCCTCGTTTATAAGTTCTTTGAAGAATAAGTGTTTGGCGCCGGGGATATGTCCACCGCGCTCGGCGCCGTGATCAAACTGGCCGTGTTCCATCACACGCTCGCCGGAATATTCTTCAGGGCTTCTAACGTCAAGTAAGAAGCGGCCCTCCTTGCCAAGATTGTCCCGCATATTGTCGCGGCCAAGGAGCATCCACTCATTGGGCTGTTGGGTTTTGTAGTCGGCGGGCTCGGTTTCGGGAATGCTGTCGGTGGTCGGGCGCTCTTCCGCCATCCATTTTGTCCGGCCACCATCCAGCACCATAAGATTAGAGTGGCCCGCCATTGTCAGCGCCCAAAAAGCGTAGGTGCCGTATTGCACCGGCTCACCATAAAGCACGACGCGGTCTTCTTCGTCGATACCGACTTGGCCAAGACGTTCGGCGAGTTGCTCGGGCGTGACAAACTGGCGGTCGGTTTCATGCCAGCAGAGATCTTTCCACCAGAAATTTACCGCGCCCGGAATGTGTTTCTCGGCGTAATCCGCTTCTTCGGCTTTTTTGGCGGAGACTTCGATGACTTTGATCGTCGGATCAAGCAAACGCTCGGCGAGCCAATCGGTTGAGACAATGGGTGAGGACATAGGATGCTCTTTCTTATTACTAGCTCATTTTGACGACGACTTTAATCGCGCCATCTGTTTGGTTTTCGGCGTAGCTCATCGCCGTATCCGCTTCTTCCAAGGGGAAAGTATGGGTGTGGATGGGGGAAGGGTCAAAGCGCTTTTGCTCGAGTAGGCTGGCGGCGCGTTTGACCGCGCTGTTGCCTTCGCCTCTGATGCCGAACATGTAGATATTATTGCTGACGACATAGGCGATATCGGTTGGCACCAATTCATTGGTGAAAGCAGCAAGACACACCCGGCCGCCGCGATTGGTCATATGGATGATTTGATTGAGGACCATCGGCGCACCCGAGGCCTCCACAGTATAATCAGCGCCTTTGCCATCTGTCAGACTTCGGACTTTTTCGACGACGTCTTCTTTAATCGGATCGATGACAATATCCGCGCCTAATTTTTTGGCCATTTTCCGGCGATCTTCGCGCGGCTCGGACATGATCACCGGCGCAGCGCCCAACGCTTTGGCAATCGCGACAAACATCAATCCGATTGGACCGGCACCGGCGACAACAATGCTTTTGCCGGCAATAATGCCGCCCAAAACGTCTATGCCATACATCGCCGTGCCTGCCGTGACCGTGAGAGTTGCGACCTCATCGCTCATGTAATCCGGCACTCGCACCAATGTGTTGATATTGTTGATCGCATATTCGGCAAAGCCGCCATCGGTAGTGAAGCCATTGGCGCGGTGGCCTTTGGAGCGATAGCTGTAATTATGGCACGACGTGTACATGCCTTCTCGGCATTTCTGACAGCGTCCGCAGCCGGCGTGGACTTCGACAGCAATGCGGTCGCCGGGGCTCCATTCATCGACACCCGGGCCAGTTTTCACAACGGTGCCCATATATTCATGGCCCATGGTGAAATCTTTGTTGAACGGAAGTTCGCCCTCGACCATCGCCGGTATGCCGTGATGCAGGACTTCGATATCCGTATGACAGACCGCAATCGCACCGATTTTGACCAAG
>CAJXJM010000264.1 GCA_913054205.1 uncultured Rhodospirillaceae bacterium | reverse complement strand
CGATGGCGACGATGGATATTATCAAGCTGCATGGCGGTGATCCGGCAAATTTCTTGGATGTTGGCGGCGGCGCGACCAAAGAGCGCGTCACCACAGCGTTTAAAATTATTCTTTCCGATTCAAACGTAGAAGGCATTCTCGTCAACATCTTTGGCGGCATCATGCGCTGCGATGTGATTGCTGAAGGTGTCGTTGCGGCGGCGAAGGAAGTGTCGCTCAATGTGCCGCTCGTTGTTCGCCTTGAAGGCACCAACGTCGAGCTTGGAAATGAAATTCTCGCCAAATCAGGGTTGCCGATTGTGACCGGTGATGATTTGGGAGATGCCGCTGCGAAAGTGGTCAAAGCAGTTGAGGAGGCCGCTTAAGATGGCTGTGCTTATAAACAAAGACACCAAAGTTATCTGTCAGGGCTTTACCGGCTCTCAAGGTACGTTTCACTCTGAACAGGCAATTGCCTACGGCACTCAAATGGTTGGTGGTGTTACGCCTGGCAAAGGCGGCTCCACACATCTTGATCTACCGGTCTTTGATACCGTTCTTGATGCGGTCGAGAAAACCGGTGCCGAGGCATCGGTGATATATGTGCCGCCGCCCTTCGCCGCCGAAGCCATTTTGGAGGCGATCGATTGCGAACTCCCTCTTGTGATTTGCATCACGGAAGGTATCCCGGTTTTGGATATGGTTGAAGTAAAGCGCGCCTTGCTAGGTTCTTCCACGCGTCTCGTTGGCCCAAACTGCCCAGGTGTAATCACCCCAGGTGAATGCAAGATCGGCATTATGCCCGGCCACATTCATCAACGCGGTAAAATCGGCGTGGTATCACGTTCCGGTACGTTGACCTATGAAGCCGTCGGTCAGACAACTGCCGTCGGCCTGGGTCAGACGACCTGTATCGGCATCGGCGGAGATCCGGTTAACGGCACGAACTTTATTGATTGCCTGGAAATGTTCCTCGGTGATGATGAAACAGAAGGCATCATTATGATCGGTGAAATCGGCGGTTCTGCAGAAGAAGAAGCCGCTGACTTTATTAAATCCAACAAAGTTAAAAAGCCAATGGTCGGTTTTATTGCCGGTGTTACGGCGCCTCCCGGCCGGCGCATGGGTCATGCTGGTGCGATCATTGCCGGTGGCAAAGGCGGCGCGGGCGATAAGATGGAAGCACTTCGTAGCGCGGGCATTGACGTTTCAGATTCCCCAGCTGAATTGGGAAGTACCATGCTCAAAGCCATGCAGGGCTAATGTGTCCCAATAAGGATTTAAGATATGTCGGATTCAACGGAGTCAATTTTTACCGGGGCCAATGCCGCGTTCATTGCTGAACTCTATGACCGGTTTTTAGATGATCCGAGTTCCGTGGATCAAAGCTGGGTCGCTGTCTTTGCCGATCTTGCAGACGATAAATCCTCTATTCAAGGCGAAATCAAAGGTGCCAGTTGGGCGCGCACCACGACGAGCGTAATTGGCGCTGGTGAAGACGACGCACCCAAAAAGTCAAATGGCGCAGCATCTGTTGCCCCTTCAGGAGATGCGTCGGCACTTGCGCGCGATTCAGTCCGAGCGCGTATTCTCATTCGCTCATACCGCGTGCGCGGACATCTCCACGCCGAGTTTGATCCGTTGGGGCTGGTCGATGTAGGCTACCATAAGGAACTAGACTACAAGACATATGGATTTACCGAGGATGATCTCAACAAAGAGATTTTCCTTGATACCATTACCAGCATGGCAGGGAAGGAAACCGCGACCTTAGGTGAGATTCTCGAGATCATGCGAGAATCTTATTGCAGTTCCATCGGCGTTGAATACATGCATATCCAGGAAATGGAAGAACGTGCCTGGATTCAGGAGCACATCGAAGGGGTCAACTATAAATCCAAATTCTCGCCGGCACTGCGCCGCGCAATCTATAAAGATATGGTCGAGGCAGAAGGCTTCGAGACCTATCTTCAAATGAAACATACCGGCACCAAGCGTTTTGGCTTGGACGGCGGCGAAAGTCTGATCCCATTTATGGAGCGTTTGCTGCGCACGGCGGCTTATGTCGGCATTGAGGAAGTTATTATTGGCATGCCGCACCGCGGACGCCTGAACGTTCTGGCGCGCACCATGGGTAAACCGCATGTTGCTATTTTCTCGGAATTTCAAGGCAACTCAGCGCACCCGGAAGATGTCCAGGGGTCAGGTGATGTGAAATATCATTTGGGGGCCTCGGCGGACCGAGAATTTACCGAAGGCAATATACATTTGTCGCTGACAGCTAACCCCTCTCATCTGGAGTGCGTCAACCCGGTTGTGCTAGGTAAAGTACGCGCCAAACAGACTCAGCGCGGCGACGAAGCCCGCGAGAAAGTCATGGGTCTATTGATGCATGGTGATGCCGCCTTTGCCGGCCAAGGAATTGTGCCAGAAAGTCTCGATTTGTCGCAACTGCGAGGATACCGGACAGGCGGTACCATTCATGTCATCGTGAACAATCAAATTGGCTTTACCACCAATCCGTCAAGTTCCAGATCCACGCCCTATCCGACCGATATTGCCAAAGGCATGCAAGCGCCAATTTTCCACGTCAATGGCGATGATCCGGAAGCTTGTGTTCGGGTTGCTGATTTGGCCGCTCAGTTCCGCCAGAAATTTAAGCGCGATGTCGTTGTCGATCTCTTTTGTTATCGCCGTCATGGTCATAATGAAGGTGATGAGCCGATGTTCACCCAGCCGAAAATGTACACAGCTATCGCCAAACATCCGACGACCCGCGAGATCTACCGCGAAACATTGATTAAGAACGGTGATATCTCACTCGAAGAAATTGAAAAAATTGAAACGGATTTCCGCGCGCATCTCGATAGCGAATTTGAAGCGGCGACAAATTATAAATCCAATAAAGCCGATTGGCTGGAAGGCAAATGGGAAGGCCTTTCTGCTTTAGAGGGCGAAGAAGAGAAACGTGACGATGATACGTCGGTTGACATTGAGACTCTCAAAGAAGTTGGTCATTCTCTGGCCCGGGTACCCGAAGGCATAAAAGTAAACAGCAAACTTATCCGTCAGCTCAAAGCCAAAACAAAAATGATGGATAGTGGCGAGGGTATCGATTGGGCAATGGCCGAAGCTTTGGCCTATGGCACTCTTGTAATTGAGGGTAATCCGGTGCGTTTGTCTGGCCAGGATTCTGGACGCGGCACATTTTCTCATCGTCACTGTGTCATCGTCGATCAGGAAAATGAAAATCGATATTTCCCGCTGAGTGAGATTAGACCCGGTGAACAAGCACAGTTCGAAGTGATGGATAGCCCGCTTTCAGAATTTGCTGTGCTCGGATATGAATATGGCTATTCACTGGCTGAACCCAATACACTCACCTTGTGGGAGGCTCAGTTTGGTGATTTCGCCAACTCAGCCCAGGTGATTTTTGATCAGTTTATTTCCTCAGGCGAGTCTAAATGGCTCCGCATGTCGGGCCTCGTGGTGCTTCTGCCGCACGGCATGGAAGGCCAGGGTCCGGAACATTCGTCGGCCCGCATGGAACGCTATTTGCAGCTTTGCGCCGAGGATAATATGCAAGTCGTCAACGTGACCTCTCCGGCCAATTTTTTCCATGCCTTGCGCCGCCAGGTGAAACGAAATTTTCGTAAACCTCTGATCGTTATGTCTCCAAAATCTCTGCTGCGCCATAAACTCAATATTTCTACGTTAGAAGATATGGGCCCCGGAACACATTTCCGTCGCGTATTGCCGGAAGTTGATAAGCTTGTGGCTGGCGATAAAGTTAAGCGCATCGTGCTGTGTTCGGGCAAAGTCTATTATGATCTTTTGGAAACACGCCGGGAAAACAAAATCAAAGATGTGGCCATTGTTCGTGTCGAGCAGCTCTACCCCTGGCCGCGCATGAGCATTACCAGTCAAATCGAGAAATATCCCAATGCTGATGTAGTCTGGTGTCAGGAAGAATCTTCCAATAACGGCGCTTGGCATTTTGCCAGTGACCGGATCAACTATATTTTGAGCACTCTGAGTACCAAATCGAAGAATTCCCGCCTAGTGATGTATGTCGGCCGGAAAGCGACAGCCTCTCCTGCGGTTGGATCGCTCAAGGTGCACAATAAAGAACAGGCGCTATTGGTTGAGCAGGCATTGAGCGGCAAAGCTGAAGATCTCGTGCAACCTTATATGCCCATCACGATTGGTTAAAAATCTAAAGTGAATAGAGGAAATCATGGCTACTGAAATCAAAGTCCCAACACTTGGTGAGTCCCTGACGGAGGGAACCGTCGCGAATTGGCTAAAATCTGTTGGCGACACGGTTGCCGTTGATGAACCGATCCTCGAATTGGAAACTGATAAAGTAACAATGGAAGTAAACGCACCTGTTGCTGGCACATTGACCGAAATTATTGCTGAGGCCGGTACAGAAGTTGAAGTTGGCGCGACCTTGGGC
>CAJXJM010000263.1 GCA_913054205.1 uncultured Rhodospirillaceae bacterium | reverse complement strand
TGGCTGCTGTCACCGATGTTTCATCATTGCCATCAAAAAGATCAAAACAGCGTTCGAACTGATCGACGTCCGTTGCCTCTATTCCATCGGTTAAAAAAACAAAAGTCGCCGCATTGGGATTGTCTTCTTCGGCGGTCAGCCAAATCGGCTGATCTTCAGCGTAGCCATCTTTTGCACTGCCATGTGGCAACCAGCTATCTTTGCCATGAGTCCAAAGAATCGCGTTCAGCGCCTCCACTCGTTCTACCGAACCCGCCCGAACGAGTGCGCGCTTGCCAGCTTTTAGCGTGTGCTCCAAAAGCTTTGGCAGAGCGTCTTCTAAATTCGAGCGCTGCAAATGGTAAAAGGCGATGTCGGTCATAGGTTGACTTTAAATATCAATTTTAACTCTGTCAAAATCATGCCTCATTTGCGGACTAGCCTGAAGTTGGTTTAAAATCGCTCACAAATATATCGTAAAGGAAAAGCCAGTGCGCATTCTTACAATCATCTCGGCAAGTGCAGTTGCTCTGACACTTCTAATGGCGGCTTTTCCGTCCTCTGCCCGAAATCACGAACAACAACGAACCATATCGGTTAACGGCACCGGCTCGATCTCGGTCACACCAGACATGGCGACGATTCGTGTTGGCGTTAGTTTCCGCGATGTGTCCCCTGCCAAAGCATTGAAAGAAAATACCGCACGCGTCACCAAACTTTTTGCCACCTTGGATCGCTTTGGTCTGAAAAAGCGCGACATTCAAACAAGCTCGTTCAACGTGAACCCGGTTTATACGAGACGTCCCCCTCCGGGGCAGCCGCCCAAAATTGAAGCCTATAATGTAACCAACATGGTGACGGCGCGTCTCCGCGATCTCGAAAAACTTGGCGGCTTGTTAGAGGCATTGGTCGGCGATGGTGCCAATCGGCTAAACGGCATTTCTTTTGGCGTCAGCGACATTAGCGACAAAACCAATGAAGCCCGTAAACTGGCGATTAAAGATGCGAAGCGTCGCGCTGAACTCTACGCTGATGAAGCTGACGTCGATGTCGGCAAGGTTTTAAGTATTTCTGAAAGCGGTGTTCAGATGCCGCGCCCACCAATATTTAAAGCCGCCCGGATGGCTGCCGAGGCTGTCCCTGTTGCAGCAGGTGAGCAACAGATTTCAGCCTCTGTCAGCATCGTTTTTGAGATCGATTAGCTTTCGTAATTATTCGCGACCAAACGATCGAGCAGGCGAACACCAAACGCCGTGCCGCCTTTTGGCACAGTGGGTGCATCGGCCTTTGACCAAGTCACACCGGCGATATCCAAATGCGCCCACGGCGTTTTTCCGACAAAGCGTTTGAGGAATTGTGCTGCGGTAATACTGCCCGCACCGCGCCCGCCAATATTTTGCATGTCGGCTGCCTGCGAATTGATCATCTTGTCATAGGCATCGCTCAGCGGCAGTCGCCAAAGTCTTTCTTCAACATCGATGCCGGCAGTGGTGAGACGTTCCGACAATTGATCATTGTTCGAAAACAATCCTGCATGATGACTGCCGAGTGACACGATGATCGCACCCGTCAATGTCGCAAGATTGACCATAAATTTCGGCTTAAAGCGATCATTGGTATAATGCAGTGCATCGGCGAGCACGAGACGCCCCTCGGCATCGGTGTTGAGCACTTCAATGGTCTGGCCCGACATTGAAGTGACGATATCACTGGGACGCTGTGCATTGGCACCTGGCATATTTTCAACCAGACCAACAACACCCACCACATTGACTTTGGCTTTACGCCCGGCGAGCGCTTTCATGAGACCGATGACAACGCCGGAGCCGCCCATATCCCATTTCATATCTTCCATACCCGCAGCAGGTTTGATTGAAATACCGCCGGTATCAAAGGTTACCCCTTTACCGACGAAAGCGATCGGCTGGGCTGCCTTGCCGCGGCCCTTGGGGCCGCCGTTCCATTGCATCACCACCAATCGGGATTCGCGGATACTGCCCTGGCCAACACCTAGAAGTGCGCCCATACCGAGTTTTCGCATCTGAGGCTCGCCGAGGATCTGAACTTTGACACCGAGCTTTTCCAACGTCTTCGCCTGCTTGGCGAGGGTGTCTGGATAGAGAATATTCGGCGGCTCGGAAACCAAATCGCGCGTGAAAAATACACCATCGGCGACCTTGCCGAGACCAGCATATTTTTTGCGCGCATTGGCGAAGCCCGCGCAGTGGAGCGCCAAGGTTTTGATGCTCGGTTTATCTGTAGGTTTTAATTTGGTTTTATATTTATCAAATCGATAAGAGCGAAGTTGAGCACCAAAGGCGATCTCAGCGGCGATATCACCTGCGCTCATCTTGGAATCAGAAACCGCATCAACAGCGACCGCGACCGAGCCTTTTTTACCTTTGTTGGTATTGGCGTAAATCCGTCCGCCCAAATTTTGCATTTCCAAATCAGTGATTTCGGATGCTTTACCGAGACCGACGATCATCACGCGGTCGAGCTTGGTTCCAGCTGGCGCCATCACATTTAACAACTGCCCTTTTTTGCCTTCAAACCGACTGGCGCGAATAGCACGGGTGAGCGCGCCGCCGGCTTTTTTATCGAGCTTCGCCGCAGAAGCAGAAAGTTTTCCGCCTGCGTTTGCGCTGACAACAACAACACCCGTCCCGGGCAATCCTGGTTTGGCAAAGGAAATTTTCATCTGATCCTCTTATCAATTTTGTGTGGAAATAAATTTAGGTTAAATGTAGCTGGCCCTACCATAAAGGAAAGACATTGTTTGAATGCGAACGGATCACTCTTCTGCTATCTCATCTTCAATATCTTTTCGTGTGTATCCACCCTTTAACCATAGAAGACCACCGGGCAATGCAACAACAACGTTTATCAAACCAAACAAGATAGACATCACAAAGGCATCACCTTCTGCCACGCCGACAAATCCAAAAGCGGCGACCATGGCGCCTTCACGTAGCCCCCAACCCGCGATTGAGATTGGGAGGGTCATAACCAAAATTACTGGTGGAATAAGAACGAGACAATCCAACACCGACACATCTATCGCCAAAGCCATGGCTGCCATATAGGCTATCAAAGCAATCAAAATATTTCCAAACGCACCCAAAGCTATTGCCTGGATCGCATATTTCGGTGATAGGAAAAGTTTTTTTGTATCCGCCGCCAAATGACCGAGACCGCGCACAAGGCTCCAAGTTTGAAACCGTTCAGGCAAACGATCCAGTAACATCAAGAAGGCGATTCCCAAAACAGCTAGACCGGCCAATGCGGGAAAGGCATATTTCGCCGGATTGTCGCCAATACGAGCCAACAGAAATGGTTGAGTTACAACAACCAGAAAGATCAGACCGGTAACTGTCGCCATGCGTTCCAACATCACGCCATTCACGGCACCTTTTAAACTGACACCAGCTTTTCTCGACAAAAACATGCGAAAGGCATCACCACCAATTGTCGATGGAAGTGTCTGATTAAAAAAAATTGCGATGTAGAGAATTTTTGCGGCTATGGCAAATGGCAAGTGCGCGTGGATAGCAGTCAGCACGATTTGCCATCGAAAAGTGTTGTTAATCATCAACACGATAAAAATAATAAAGGCACCCAATATATAAATAAACTGGATGTCTTTAAGACGCTCAGCTGCAGAACCAATTTCAAAATTGGCGGCGATCACCCAAATCAAAAGCACTGAAACGGCAAATTTTGCAATGAAAAATATGGTCTTTTTATTCATGCGAACCGTTTAGCACGGCTATTTCAGTTGTGACAGCGCAATATTTTGCCTTTGTCATTCTGGCGAATGCCAGAATCCAGAATAGTTACCTTTGAGATTTCTGATGGATTACAATACTCCAGATCAAGTTCTGGGCGACGATCCGGGTTACCTCATGCGAATGGGTTGGCGTTTGCGCCCCCAGGCACCGGGCGGTCCATCGAAGACGCCATTGCACTCGGCACCGCAATTGCTGCAAAGGCCATTTTGCGTAAGGCTCCAGGTAGATAGTTCATACCAATCCCGACCAATCAGCGTCTCACCGCAGGAATGGCAATAGGTGCTGGAACCATCATAGTCGTGGATATTGCCGAGATAGACGTATCGCAGTCCATGCTCTCTCGCGATCCTGCGGGCACGGTGCAGCGTCTCAGGCGGCGTGTTTGGCTTGTCGCGCATTTTCCAATCGGGATGAAAGGCAGAAAAATGAAGCGGTACATCCGGCCCGAGATTCTCCATGATCCACGCACATTCCTCATTGATTTCTTTTTCTGAATCATTTTCATCGGGGATCAGCAAGGTCGTAATTTCAAACCACACATCGGTTTCATGTTTGAGATATTTCAGCGTATCCAATACCTCGTCCAAATGGGCTGAACACAGTTCCATATAAAATTTATCGGTGAAAGCTTTGAGATCGACATTCGCCGCATCAATGTGGTTGTAGAACTCGGTGCGCGGTTCCGGGCAA
>CAJXJM010000262.1 GCA_913054205.1 uncultured Rhodospirillaceae bacterium | reverse complement strand
GCCGTAGAGTTTCATGATTATTATGCCGTTGAAAACGCCAACGAGGAGGCGGTCGAGAGCATGTATGTTGGGCGCGGCATTAGGGATAATCAAGATATTTCGGACGAGGTAAAAGCCGATATTCGGCTGCGCATGGCTGGCGGTAATAGTGGCTATCCGTTGATTGGTGATCCAGATACGATTGTCGAAAAATTACAGTCGCTCAGTGAGGTGGGGTTTTCTGGTATTGCCATGGGGTTGGTGAATTATCTTGATGAATTTCCATATTTTCGTGATGAAGTTTTGCCGCGACTTGAACGAATAGGTTTGCGCCAACCTCCGCTGGAAGACTAACTTCGATTATAGAGGACGTTTCAATGAAGATAAAAAATCCGGTCTCTCCTTTAGGTTGGCGGGCAAAAATTGGCGTTATTACGCCCACGGAAAATACCGTTACCGAGCCCGAATTTAATGCCATGGCCCCCTCTGGCGTAACTGTCCATTTCACCCGCATGCCGATCCATTTTCATCCAGAAGAGGATAATTTTAGGAGCTTAATGGATGATTTGGAGGTGCGTTTGATTGAACTCCGAAACTGTGCAGTTGATACGGTCGCCTACAATTGCACGGTTGGTTCTATGGCTTGTCCAGCCGATTTGCTCATTGGTAAGTTAGAAGAAGCTTCTGGCGTGCCTGCGGTATCAACTGCGGGATCGATACTTGCCGCATTGAAGACGTTGGGAATCCTCCGAATTGCTTTGGCGACACCCTATTCTCAGGCAACCAATGAGCATGAGAAAACCTTTCTTAGTAGCCATGGAATTAAAGTAGTAGCAATGGTAGGTATGGATTTCAAAGAAACCGGTACTGCATTGGGACGGCGGTTTGGTGCCGTATCCCCCAAAGCAATATATGACCATGCGATTTCTGTCGATTGCCCTGAGGCCCAGGCCATATTGATAAGTTGTGCTAATTTTGGCTCAGCCCAAGTTGTTGCAGCATTAGAAAGTAAACTCAAAAAGCCTGTGATTACGAGCAATATAGTCACACTTTGGGCTGGATTGCGTGCAGTCGATATCAATGAACCTATTCAGGGGTTTGGCTGTTTATTGTCGGAGAACTGAATAGATATTCAATTGATATTTATCCGCTTTTGGCTAAAAGCAGACTCATTGGCACCATCTAAATGAAGTCTGCTTTACACTCTTTAGCGGACATTATCTGGATGAGGCCAAATGACCCATAGCAGATTTTGCGAGTGACCAAGCTATGTCTTAGCAGGATCAGACTACAATATTGTTTTAACGCTGAATGACGGACATAGTGTTTTGTGATTAACAATAATTTTATCATCATCTTTCCCTTTGATAGGCACCACTAGGAAATAGAAATGAGCAATGACCTCAAAATAGCTTACGGTGACATCCATAACCACAATGCCCATGGCTATGGCGTTGGTTCAATAGAGCGAAGCGTTGAAGTAGCTCAGACACATTTAGATTTTTTTGCTTTCACCGGACACTCGAGTTGGCACGATTTAGGGCAGATTGAAAATGGAGCCGAGGCTCATTTCAATGCAGGGTTTGAGCGTTTGGCAGAAACTTGGCCCCATGTTCAGAATGTCATAGCCGATTCAAATCATGACAATCAATTTTGCTCGTTTTTAGGATTTGAATGGCATTCAAATTTCTTTGGGGATCAATGTGTCGTATTTCCTGAGGATTTCCAGCCGATCCATTATGCCGATTCTCTTTCTGAACTTCGTGATTTTTGTATGTCTAAGTCAGCTCTGATGATCCCCCATCATATTGCCTATCCAAGCGGAAGGCGAGGTGTGAATTGGAAGGAATTTGATAGTCGATGCACCCCCGTTGTTGAAATTTATTCATGGCATGGAAACTCTGAGGATGACCGAGGTCCTTATCCGATGTTCAAAGGATCACCAGGGGGACGCGAGACCGCAAATACAGTTAAAACCGCTCTTGCTGACGGCAAAAAATTTGGTTTTGTAGCATCCAGTGATAACCATTCTGCTTTCCCCGGTGCATATGGAGAAGGATTGATGGGCGCTTTGGTTGAAGAGCTGACACGTTCGGCCATTCTTGATGCGATACGTCAGAGACGAACCTACGCCCTAACCGGCGATAGAATTGAACTCGATTTTTTAGTCAATGGTTCGGTTATGGGGAGTGATATTGATGCTGGAGAGACCATCGATGTCGAGTATTGCGTTAAAGGTAGAGACGAAATCGAATCTGTAGAAGTTATTCAAGATGGCGTCGTCGTCCATCGTTCATTCGGAATTGAAACAGCATCATCTGAGGAAACGTTTGCAGGACCATTCCAAGTTCGCCTGGAATGGGGCTGGGGACCATGGGCATCTTTAGAACTCGCTCGTACAACCGATTGGAAGTTGGATTTATCGATACAAGACGGAAAAATATTACGTTATTTTCCGTGTCTAACTTCTGGACCATTTGATGAAGAACGACGCCATCAATTTCAGCAGGTTGATGATAACAAGCTTTCCATCCAATCTTACACTTCGAGAAAAGGTGCTTATCGGGAAAATCCAAATCAAAGTGTAGTCTTTGAAATATTAGGGAATGGTGACACCACATTTAATATTCAAGCCAATGAACCAAGCTCGATGAACACAAAATCCAAAGCTGGAGAATTGTTCAGCGGATCACAGGCCCATCACGTCGGTCCATATCCGTCGGAAAGCTATCTTTGGCATAGGATTCTTCCAGCCGCAGCAACAACCGTTATCGATAAATGTACGCTGCCGATTAAAGACGATCAGTCGAACGTATACCTACGTGTAAAAGAAAAAAATGGCCATATGGCTTGGAGCAGCCCGGTTTATATTAATTACAGATAAGATATGCGAAAAACGTGTTGAACAAGCTGGGCGGATGTCCGCTTTTGGCTAAAAGCGGACTCAATGGCACCCTCTAAATAGAGTCCGCTTTACCCCCGAAAGCGGACATCAAGAGTTAAGCAAACTTATCTTCCGGCAGCGCCAACTGAACCGCACAACTATCTGATCCACATCGAATGCATTTTAATTTGGGTTCGAGAGCAGGGACCGGAAAGTCACGACCGTACTTCTTGATCATCGAGGACAGACCCAGATCAACAGTATTGGCGCATTGATTGCAGATTGCGAGTAGACGGGAGTTATACTTTGCGGCGTTTCCCAGAGATGCTGGCATGAAATTTGGTTCGTCCAATAAAAAAATAAAAATAGATCGTGACAATAGGCACAACTAATTAAAAAGTCCTACTTCGGCGGGGTTTCCTTTTGCCACCTTCTTTGCCACCCAACTAGAAAGAATTGTCTGTGATCGGGCATAAAGGACGAATTTTGAGGGAGAGTAAAAACGGCAGATATCTGCACTTTAGGGAACCCAGGAGAACCGGACGTAACGAACATCACCCAATTTCAAGACTGGTGCCTTCAACCGCTCGGCCACCTCTCCAACGCGGATGTTTCTAACGGGCATTGCCAGTTTCAGAAAGTCCATGGAGTGTGTCGGCTTCATATTTCTTGCCGGTTTCGCTGCATTCAAGGTGGGTAACAAAGGTCGATATTTCGGTCATTTCGGGTCCATTTAATAGCTTTTGCAGATGCGCGTAAATTAGATGAGGATAGCTTGCAGTTTAGGAGAAGAGATGTAATGTAGCGCCAAATTTAGGAACATTTTGCGCTAGGAGCAATCGTTAATGAGTTATGCAATTTCACCTGCTGAGCAGGCCTCTGTCGCTATCGAAGGTAGTGAAGAACGTTTCCCGGTTCGCCGTATTTACTGTGTTGGACGAAACTATCGTGCCCACGCGATTGAAATGGGTTCAGACCCGGATCGTGAGCCACCATTTTTCTTTATGAAACCGGCCGATGCAGTTGTTGAAAATGGCGCTACCATCCCGTATCCAACTCAAACATCTAATGTGCATCATGAAATTGAGCTGGTTGCTGCGATTGGAAAAGGTGGCAAGGATATCAGCGTTGAAGATGCGTTGGATCATGTCTGGGGCTATGGCGTTGGCATCGATTTAACCCGCCGTGACATTCAAAACAAAGCCAAAGAAACCGGGCGTCCGTGGGATATGGGTAAAGGCTTTGATAATTCTGCTCCTTGTACAGCCCTCCGTCCGGTAAGCGACGTTGGTCATCCTGACACAGGCGAAGGAGCCATTTGGATTAAAGTTAACGGCGAAACCAAACAGGAAAGCACACTTGATCTCCATATTTGGGATACCGCCGAAACGATCAATTATCTTTCCGGTCTTTGCGAATTGCAGCCTGGTGATTTGATTTATATGGGTACGCCGGAAGGTGTTGCTGCAGTTGTTTCAGGCGACACAATGGAAGGACATATCGACGGTGTTGGAGATTTGACGATCAAAATCGCCTAATAAAAAGTACAAAATCAAAATTATAATGGGGAAGTATTATGCGTACACGAAAATTAAAAAACC
>CAJXJM010000261.1 GCA_913054205.1 uncultured Rhodospirillaceae bacterium | reverse complement strand
TTCCATGAAGACGGGTTTGTCTGATTATGAATTCTGCGTCAAAGACAAATGGTATTGAAGAAGCAATCACAAAATTCGGCCAAGTTGAGAGCGATCTCTCACGCCGCTATGACGGAACCGGTCTTGGCTTACCCCTTAGCATTGGGCTTATAGAAATCCATGGTGGCAAACTCACGATTGACAGCGAAATTGGTGTCGGGACAACGATATCTGTTAAATTACCAAATTCTCGTATCATTCAAAATTAATTCCGGAAATAGATATCCAATTTTTCAGCTAAATTCTGCCTAGGATTCGACGTAAGGGTTGATTCCTTTGCGGACGTGCAATCGAATCGGCACGCCGGGTAAATCAAAGTCTTCTCTGATCCCATTTATCAGATAGCGCCGATAAGCTTCAGGCAAATCATTACCTTTGCTCGAGAATACAACAAAGGTCGGCGGTCTCGTTTTAGCTTGGGTCATATATCGAATGCGGATGCGCCGGCCACTACTCATCGGCGGCGGATGGCGTTCGGTCATCATTTCAAGCCATTGATTGAGACGCCCGGTTGGCACTCGTTTGTTCCACACTTCAAAGATATCAAAGGCGATTGGGATTAGTTTGTCAGTACTTTTCCCGGTAAGAGCTGAAAGCGTTACGATTGGAATTCCTCGTACCTGAGGAAGAGAAGTCTGCAGGCGATCATTGAGATTTTGCAGCGCCTGTTTGCGATTCTTTACGATATCCCATTTGTTAATGGCAATCATGAGAACACGGCCTTCTTCAATCACTTGGCGGGCAATTGTTAGATCCTGCTTTTCAAGCATCATATTACCATCCAAAACCAACACCACAATTTGTGCATATTGGATGGCGCGATGAGAATCCATCGCAGACAAGCCTTCGACTTTATCCTGAATTTTGGATTTTCGCCGAAGTCCGGCGGTATCAACCAGTTTTATATTACGGCCATTTTGGCTCCACTCGACTGCAATTGAATCGCGGGTGATGCCGGCTTCTGGTCCGGTAAGCAGGCGGTCTTCGCCGATGAGGCGGTTAATGAGCGTGGATTTTCCGACATTCGGGCGCCCAACAATTGCCATTTGAATGGGACCTTTGAACTCCTCATCGTCCGGTTCTGAATCTAAGTCCAAATCTGTATTTTCAGGATCGTCTTCTATTTGATCTTCTGCATAGGGCAGGAGCGCTTGATATAGATCAGCCATTCCTTCGCCGTGTTCCGCGGAAAAGGGAATAGGGTCACCCAAGCCTAACCCATAGGATTCATAGAGACCCGGTTCTCCGGCTTTGCCTTCGCATTTATTCGCCATCAATATGACCGGGATATCCTGTGTCCTGATCCATTGCGCAAAATGATTGTCGAGCGGCGTGATCCCAGCCCGCGCATCGATGAGAAAAACTGCGACATCTGCTTGTTCAACAGCGCGGTCCGTTTGTTCACGCATGCGCGCCTCCAAACTATCATCATGCACATCTTCAAAACCGGCAGTATCAACGATTTGAATATCCAGATCACCAATCCGTCCGGGTGCAATGCGACGATCTCTGGTAACACCAGGGGTATCGTCCACGATCGCCAGACGTTTTCCCGCCAATCGATTGAACAAGGTTGATTTTCCGACATTCGGTCTGCCGAGAATTGCTACTGTCAGGCTCATGCCCAGACCTTACGACTTATTAGAGTTAACGATAAGAGACTAATTCCGCATCCTCAGACAGGAACAGTAATGAATCTTTGGCAACGATCGGACTGATGGTTACGCCATCTGGCATGTCAACTTTACCCAAGGTGCGTCCGTTGTAGGGTGATAGGGACATTGCTTCTCCGGTTGAGCCGGCAACAATGAGGCGGTCACTCGCCAATATCGGACCTGTCCAGGTTATTTTGCCTTCGCGGTCTTCCGGGTCTTCCCATTTTGGAAGTGCCGTTACCCAATAGATTCGTCCGTTCAAGCGCCCTAAGGCAATCAGGTCCGTATTGTTCGAGAGGACAAAGAGGTATTCACCGGCAATCCATGGGCTTTCGATGCCGCCGATCGGGCGTTCCCATATCCGGCGTCCTGTTCTCAGATTAATGGCGGCAAATTGTCCGCCATTGCTGATCGCAAATACAATGCCGCGGTCAATAATCGGTCGGCCGCGAATTGTTGATAGTGTGGTCGAGGCGCTTCCCCGGCGAACTCCTGACAAGGAATCAGCCCAGAGTTCTTGGCCATTTTCAACTTTTAGGGCGACCAATTCTCCAGAAGAGTAGGGTGCTACAACGACGCCGCTATCGACAGCCGGGCTTCCCCCGCCCAGTAGATTAGTTACCTCTTCGATGCCTGAATGGGTCCACAATACAGCACCGGTTTGTCCATGTAGAGCGAACAGCTTGTTGGTTACGGTAATTGCAAAGACTCGGTTGCCCCGGGCTGTCGGCGCACTGCGCATCGGTGCACCAACATTTCGCCGCCACAAGACTTTACCCGATTTTGCTTCTAAGGCGACGACTTGCCCAAAACCCGTCGTGGCAAATACCTTGCCATTTTCGTAAGCCAGGCCACCATTGATAAGATCGTCGTCTTCTTCCTTGGGCGTTATTTCGCTACTCCAAATTTCATCACCATTTTTAATATTAAAAGCGCTGATAACGGTTTCTGAATCCATCGTATAGAGGCGGTCCTCGGCGACGATGGGTTGAGCCATAAGGCGTTCTTCATCGCTGGAACCCTGACCGATGCTGATATTCCACCGTTCCTGCAAAGCTTTACCGACGCGCATGTGATGCATGGCGTGATTGGCATACCCACCCGCTTGAGGCCAGTCCTCGTTTGGAACGGGCGCGGGCAAGACAATTTTATGACCAAGCGCTGAAGCATCTGGCTCGATTGAGCGTTGTTGCGTCAGAATTGAAATACGTTTTCCGGGTAACGGTTTTGCTTCTTTGGTGCCCAAAAATGTGTCGCAGCCGGTCAATACACCAAGCGCAATAACAAGCATCATTAATAAGCGTGAGTTTTTCATTATCTGCGACATTTTATATATTCCTGAAACCTAACTCACCTAAGCCTATTCGCTGAGAATTGCTGTCATTTCCGCTGCGCGAGCCCGAATGCCGGACGGCGCTTTTGCATCGTCAGACAATTCTTTGAACAATTTCTGCGCTTGAGATTTATTGCCTGATTGTTGTGCCAGCAACGCGGTCAATTCCTTGGCACTAAAGCGCCATGGATTGGTTCCGCCGGTAAGACGCGACAACCGTTCAGTCAACAATGTTGCATCACCGCTCTCAACACCGTGGAGCGCAGACATGATGAGTGCCATATCGCGCAGAATTTCATCAATTCCGGAATCTTCTGAGAGTGCAAAATACGCAGAAGAGGCTGCTTTTCGGTTGCCTTTCTTAGCGAGCACCGCAGCCTGGTTGAACCGAGCCATTACAGCATATCCGGCGCTACCCTCTTTGGCGAGCTTCTCCAGAATGCCGGAGGCAATATCGGGCTTATCATTGGCGATAGACTTCAGCGCGGAGGATAGAAGTTTACTGTCTTCAGATTTCCGGTTGAGATCATAAGCTTCCCAGCCTTTCACGGAGGCAACACCGATGACCAGCGCAACAGCAGCACCAATGACATAATTTCCGTATTTTTTCCAGAGATCAGCATATTTCTGCTGACGCAGATCCTCATCAATCTCTTTAAATAAATTGTCCTGTTCCGGATCACGATCCGCCATTCAAACACCTGTACCTAAAATAGAGTCACCATATAGGCTTTACCCATTGGATTCACATTGGGCGTATATCCCGGAAAGCGTTGCAGATCAACACTTTGTCGTTAGATTGATGGGGAGAAAATATATGGTGCTTTAATGTACCATCTGACTGAGACGACTAACCCTGTTGTGAAGCAATTCTGTACGTCCAATTAGGCTCTCGAGAATTTGAGGCAAATCAACTTGAAACGCATTTTGGCGCGGAGAAAAGTTCTTTGTTGCCAAATGTTTTTCGCCCATCGACTGAGCTTTCGCAGTAGAAATCTCTCCCAAATTGGCAGCCTTGTGCCATAAAATCCAAGACATTACGTTTGTAAGATGAGAAACCAGACGGGAGGTTTCAGTTGTGATAAAAAATCTATCCAATGGATCGCCATTGTCATTCGCCGAGGAGTTTTGGACTGCCACGTATTTACGTGTTTCGGTCAGCAACACCATCCAGGGTTTGAGCATCGCCGTCCTCCTTGTCCCAGACTTTGACGCCTTGCATGCGCGGAAACAGCTCAAGATAGAGACCAAGCGGATCAGGCCCGCCGCCGATATCCAAACCGCTGCCAACGAAGTAACGATTTGCGAAGTTCGGTTCATGCAAGCGCCGCATAATCGACTTACTGCATTCTTTCATCTTTCGAACTCCCTTCCATAAATTAATCTGGTGGCTCTTCTGCGGTGATGATCTCACCATTTACTTTAAAAGAAGGTAACACCAAATCAACAAGTTGGCTGGCGGTGAATTC
>CAJXJM010000260.1 GCA_913054205.1 uncultured Rhodospirillaceae bacterium | reverse complement strand
CTACCAATGTCGTATTGCACGTGCCCGAGATTGCACGTGCCGCAGGATATGAGAACTTTTGGAAAGACGTTATGACGCCAGAAGAATTCAATCATCTCTCGCAATATGTCGTGCCTGTCCTCACAAACGCCCGGCCGTATGGTAAATACTCCATGGTCGATATCGATCAAGTTGGGGGTGTTCAAGTGATTGTGCGCGAACTTCTAGAAATGGGATTGCTTAATGGAGACGTTATGACGTGCACAGGGGAAACCCTAAGTGCGCAGGTCAACCGTCTCAATACGCCAAATCCGGACGGCAAGGTGATCTACACAGTTGAAAATCCCTATAAACCAACCGGTGGCTTGCGCTTGCTGAGCGGTAATCTGTCACCAGATTTTTCAGCAATCTTGAAGCTTGCGGGCGTTGAAGGCGGACTGGACGACAATCTATTCCGTGGTAAAGCACGTATTTTCAATGGACAAAGTGACCTTCTAAAGGCGCTCGATGAAACACCTGAGAGCTTTCAAAATAACGATATGGTCATTGTTCGCTACGAAGGGCCTAGCGGCTCACCAGGCATGCCAGAGATGCTGGACCCGACCGCACGCATTACGACCCTTTGCCGCGAGAGGAGCATTGTGATCGCATTGATGACTGATGCCCGTTTCTCTGGAGGGTCCGTTGGGCTGGTGATTGGACATGTGGGCCCTGAAGCGGCTCTAGGTGGTCCAATCGCGTTCATTGAAAATGGGGATGAAATTGTCGCAGACCTGAATACAAATGAATTAACATGCACAGCGCTTGATGATCCAGATACGCTTGAGAAGCGCAAAGCTAATTGGGAAAAAGAAACCGCTGATAATGGCGGTACTCATCCTTCTTGTGGGGTCGCGAACACGCGCCTCTTACATCGTGCGCGTCACTCTGCCGTTCCTGCATTGCGTGGAGGTGGCATCCACCCAAATCGCGAGGTTTGGGTCAGGAAACCACGAGACGCGGAACGCTCCGGTTTTATTCCGTCGAATAAAATGCGACCGAGCACTAGTAAAGAGTTTTGACACCCAAAAAGGCTTACCAAGGCTGCTGAACAAGGACATAGAATGGCTCAAGCGGGGTTAGGTCACATTTATGGAACTCCGTTTGGTGTTCGTGGGGATCGTGATAAAGCCGAGTATTGGCTTCAGAAAGCAATTGATCAAGGAACAGAGGCTGCGCAAGAGACGCGTATCCCATTTGTTTTTTGTTGTAATGTACTCGGTCGATTTTTAGGCCAAGCCAGCGGGAGAAAGTGTTCCTAATCGTCACCCCGATAAATTAATCCTCTATCGGATGGCACTTTGGGGAACAGTTGCGCCTCTCTCAGCCAATCGGACATCTGCATCATCGGTTTCCGTTTCGCTTCGCCGAATCCATCGTGTTTAGCCTTATTTGGCCAGACATGGTTTGAGATCTCTGTCATTCGAGTGACCACTTCATCTTTTGTTAGGTTTACCACCATGAAATCGGTCGCCAGTGCCAAAGGACCTTTATAATGCTGGCGGACCTTTTCCTGTATTTCCGGTGCCGTATCAAAGTCATTGAAAAAATGAAAAATGACCGCCAGCCGTGGAGCCACTTCCTTGAGGACAACCGCGGCTTCCTCTGGGGCAGAATGAATAAATGTACCGATCGCCCGCGCCGATTTTTCGTCGTAACCTGATCGTTCCATTAATTGTTCGACCGTATTAAAGGTCTCATGCACAACAACGTCGGCCCCCTGGGCGTTATCGATAAAAAACTGGCTCGGGGTGGTGTCGCCCGAGTAAACGAAAGACAAACCGTTCCAATCTAATCTGTAACTCACCGGTCCATCATATTGATGAACCGCTGGAAAGCTGGTGATCTTGACCCCGTTCTGCTCGTAGACAACGTGGGTTTTTGAATAGTCAAATTCGTGGATATTGATCTCGGCGCCAACAGCCGGCAATGCGCCGACACGGGTATCGGTGTCCCAGGCATAGCTTTCCATCTGTTTTTCGCAGAAATGCTTGAAACCATATTTCTTCTCTGGCCCTGAGGGACCATAGAGTTCCAATGGTTTCAAGCGACCGCCAGTCCAAGATCCAACCCAGACCTGACCAAAATCTCCAACATGGTCGGTGTGCAAGTGGGTTGCGAACCAAGCCTTGATGTCACTGTAGGGTATCTCAAGTGCCGTAAAATTCATTTGTGATCCAAAACCGAAGTCGAATACGAACTTATCGCCGTTGCCCAACTCGACCAGCCAGGACGCGTTGGCCTGTGACCGCCTCAGGAACGGGCGCCCTGTCCCCAACGCCACAATGCGCATTTCGCCCGCACCTAATTTCTCCGTATTGGGATAATATTGTTCGGGATAGTTCCCCCGCGTTGCCGTTGTATTCATTAGCAATTCCTTCCTGCGCTTTTGACGTCAGCGACGATGCCGCAGTAGCGGCAATTTAAAACAGCCCGTTTATAGCTCGTCAACTCGTACACCGTTTGTGGCAGAAGCAGACTCTTTTGCTTTACTTGGATTGTGTCCGCTTCAGCATTCGCTGCAATTTTGACATTCCCTATTTCACATCTTCGTCTCTAAATCCGCCAATTTCAAAACTGCTGCCCGTTAAATGAGGAACGTCACTCGAACGGCCATGAATGAAGCGCCTAGGCATCAACGCATTAACATCGGGATAATTGCTTGGATCCAGGTATTTACCTTTGAGTCCCGGATGATCCGCCGTATAACGATAGGCCCTGAAAATCATACTGTTGGTGCCGAATATAGCGTGATCGTAATAGAAGGGAGATGCGAACTCCCATACCATCTCGCCTTCTTTGGTAACTTCAAAGATGCGGCCTTTAGTGGCCTCACAGATTAAGGTGGTGCCATTCGGTTGGCGCTGGGCTCCCGAACATATAAAGCTATTGAAATCGAAAGCAGGATCGTCCTTGTATTCCCACTCAATTTTATTGGTCTTCGGATTTACTTCTATGACACGGGAAAAATCTATCGTCGTGTAAACCCGATGGGCGCCATTATCGAACAACAAGATATTACCGTTTTCAAGCAAAGTCGGATTATGTTGACCTGCAATTTCACTTGGGCCCCAGCGCCAAATAATATCGCCGGTAGATTTCTCGATTATAACAATCGTGTTAATGCAGCGAAAACTCACCAGAAGATTACCATCTGGCATCATGGTAATGGCATTGAGATTGGTCCAGCGGTCACGGGGATGAAGGGGACCGAGTATATCAATATCAACATCAAGATGATCATATGAGTTCCATTCCCATACGACCTCCTTTGTCTCTTTATCAATTTCCTGAATTGCCTCACCCCACATGACACCATTGAGTTCGGTATCAGGCTGACCGCCCTTAACTGTTTTGGCTATTTCATCGGGCACCTCACGCCATACGGCAATCATAATATTGCCGTTATCCATTTCAGCAAAACAGTGGCTATGGAGTGGATCAATATATTCCCAAACCGTATTACCGTCCCAATCAACTTCGATCAGTTGACCGCCATTACCACCAAACTCGGGTAGCGGTGATGGAATAAGTTTGCCGAGATAAAGAAGATTGCCATTGGTCAGCAGCTTTCCGTAGTTGCCTGGTACATTATCCATTTTCCATTGATGAACAACCTGGCCCATCATATCGATCAGCCAGACATTCCGTCCCAGCATTGGAGCGAACAAGGTATAGCCTTCAAATGCACGACCTTTTTCATAATGGGTTACGCCGTGAATATTCCGTCTTGCTACGCTCATTAACCAACTCCTTATTCAATCACTTATATTGATATAATATCAATTCCATTTTAGATAAAGGAGTTCCGATGGCAATAATTTTGGACAAACGGAACTAATGTCCGCTTTGGGTCAAAAGCAGACTCTTTTGCAGTATCCCGATGATGTCCGCTATCTACCTGACGCGAGGAAGTCCTCAAGTCAGCGGCGCGGATCAAGTTGAGACCCGAAGTTTAGGCTGGGGTCGGCTATCATATCGCGCGGAGGTGAAGGCGTTACCAGGTACTTTGCACGCGCCGTGTCCTCCGTTGCGGCCGGTCATTCGCCGAACGCCAAACTCGGCAGCCAGGTTGCCAGTGACGGAATAAAAAAAATCAGGAGCAAGGTAAGGATTTCAACCTGCAGAAACCACCAGATCCCACCGAAAATTTCGCGCAGCGAGAAAGATGGCACAACACTCTTCAGCACGAATGCATTCAGCCCGACCGGCGGCGTGATCATGCCGATCTCCAGCGTCTTGGCGACTAGAATGCCAAGCCAAATCGGGTTTGCGCCGAGTTCGACCAGAGGCGGCACGAAAATCGGTACGGTCAGAAACATCATCGAAATCGGATCCACGATGCAGCCCAGCGCCAGCAACATGACGACATAAATGGCAACGATTGCCAGCATTGGCAGGTCAAGCCCGACAATGAATTCCGATACGGCCGATGATCCCCCGCTCACCGCCAGATAGGAGGAAAAAATCAGGGCGCCGACAAGGACG
>CAJXJM010000259.1 GCA_913054205.1 uncultured Rhodospirillaceae bacterium | reverse complement strand
CCAGCGCCCAGAACAATCGCAGGACCGCGTTTTGCCGCCCATTTTGGATTTTGATCATGCATGTTTTCCAGAAAGCCAAAGCCGTCGGTATTGCTGCCCAAAAGCGAGCCGTCCTTTTGCACGACAACCGTATTTACCGCACCAACGCGCTTTGCCTGTTCATCAATTTGATCAACAACGCTGAGGGTTGTTTCTTTATGCGGCAAGGTGACATTGGTGCCGCGGCGGCCCTGATCGGCGAGACTTTTCAGAAAACTTTTAAGATTTTCAGTCTCAACGGCAAAGGGCAAATATTCGCCGTCAATTTTATAGTGTTCCAGCCAAAACCCATGAAGATGCGGCGATAAAGAATGATCGATCGGCCAGCCGATGACGCCGGCTTTTAAAGTCGCTTCGGTCATTCGGGAAGCACCTTTCGATCTCTTAAAAACTGAAGTAGGGGTAGCAGCGGTAATCCCAAAACCGTAAAATAATCACCTTCAACGCGGGTAAAAAGCTGCGCGCCGATATCTTCAAGCCGGTACGCGCCGACCGTGGCCAGCACGCCATCGCCGGCGGCATCCAAATAACTTTCAATAAAATCAGCGCTCAGCTCTCGCATGGTCAGTCGCACACCATCGGTTGATTGCCACTGAACCTCGCCGCCCTGTACAACGCAGGCAGAGGTTATCAAGCGGTGCAGTTTGCCGCTTAAATTTTGCAGATGCGTGACCGCCCCGGCGCGGCCATTTGGTTTGTCAAAAAGAGCGCCGTCACATTCGAGAATTTGATCGGCGCCGATCACCAGCGCGCCAGGATTATTGGCTGATACCGCTTGGGCTTTGGCAATTGCCAGTGCGGCGGCTATTTCTTCAACCGGTTTATCGCCGGCTCGGGATTTAATCCTCTCTTCATCAACGTTAGAAACTTCAACATCAAAATCGACTCCGGCATGACTCAGCATTTGGCCGCGCACTTTGCTGGCCGAAGCAAGGATCAGAGTATGTTGCGCGGCGCTCAGGATTTCTGCTCCAAATTTTGCGTTCTCAGCTGAATTATCGTGGCAGCGGTTTCCTCGATCGAGCGCCTCGATATATCAATAACGTCCCACTTCTGGTTGGCGAAAAGCCGCTCGGCGTATTTCACTTCTTCGGCCACCTGTTCCGGATCTGCATACGTTGTCTCATCACTTTCGGCGAGCATGCGTAAGCGATTGCGGCGGACCTGTACGAGATTTCGCGTATCGTTGATCAGGCCAACAATCAGCGGTTTCTCCAATTCAAATACCTCTGCTGGCACCTCATGTCCTAGAACAATTGGGATGTTGGCAGCTTTAATGCCGCGATTGGCGAGGTAAATACAGGTTGGCGTTTTAGACGTTCTGGAAACCCCCAAAATCACTACATCGGCTTCTTCCAAATTCCAAATTGCCTGGCCATCATCATGGGTCATCGCATAATCCATTGCCGCGATGCGCATATAATATTCATCATCCAGCGTGTGCTGCCGGCCAGGTCTGGCGTGTACTTCCTCGTTTAAGTAATTGCCAAAAGCTGACATGATCGGCTGCAAAACGGAAACACAGGGGATTTTCAAACGGCGGCAGGCGGTTTGCAATTGCGCAATGATTTCGGTGTTCACCAATGTATAGAGAACGAATCCCGGGCGCTCTTCAATATCGGCAATGACATCTTCGATTTGCCTTTGGGAGCGCACAAGATTCCAAATATGCTCAACCGGTTGAGTGTGTTCAAACTGAACAAGACAAGCGCGCGCCACTGATTCTACCGTTTCGCCGGTAGCGTCAGAAATGAGATAGAGATGAAATTTAGACATATTTAACTAAAACCTGTGCGCAAAATAGATGAGCGAGTTCTGGACAAAATGCGGATAAGTCATGAATAACCAAAATCTTTAAAAACTTATCCGAAGTAAACAGCCTTTTATAATTCAGTTTTACAAAATGAATAAACCTAACCTAATCAGGTTAATCAATATAACAATCTAAAATGAAACCGATTTATCCCCAAAATTCACACCCTCTTATCATCGATTTAAAAAATTTTCTCTTGTTCTCAAAATCAGCAAGACTCTGGAAAGAATAAAGATCGAACCTAATTTCGATGACATACTATCCAAAACTTATTCATCTCTCATACAGATTTAATATGAAATTTTTCTATCGGGGCTTTTTTTCTGGATAAACTGAGGATAAAAATTAATCCTCAAGATTCACACTACAACAACAACAACAACCTATTTAATATATATATATAGTATAGTAGTAAGTCCGGTGGAAAACTTCAGATCATCCAAAAAGAGCCTATATTTATGACATCCAAAAATGCTGATCAAAAAAAACTCTTGCAGGCTCTCGCAGGCGAGAAGACAGAGATACCTGCATTATGGTTGATGCGGCAAGCCGGTAGACACCTCAAGGAATATATGGAAATCAGGGCCAAAGCGAAAAATTTTCTCGATTTTTGCTATACCCCCGATCTCTCCGTAGAAGCCACCCTTCAGCCGGTCAGGCGCTATGGCTTCGATGCCGCAATTTTATTTTCTGACATCCTCGTCATTCCAGACGCCCTTGGTCAGCACGTGGAGTTCGTTCCAGGAACCGGGCCCAAGCTGGAAGCAATCTCCACTGTTGAAGAATTAGGTAAATTAAAGCCAGATCGCCTTCATGATCATTTAGCACCTGTCTATGAAGCAATAGGCCGAA
This sequence comes from uncultured Rhodospirillaceae bacterium, assembly GCA_913054205.1. Taxonomy (GTDB): domain Bacteria; phylum Pseudomonadota; class Alphaproteobacteria; order Rhodospirillales; family UBA2165; genus TMED23. The sequence goes on along the minus strand of CAJXJM010000259.1, from coordinate 1,819 downwards.
TTCGGGAAGAGCTTACTCACCTTCCTGGTGAGACCACCCTTATCGGCTTCGCGGGTGCGCCTTGGACGGTTGCGACCTATGTCGTTGAGGGGGGAGGCAGTAAAGATTATCAAAAGACGCGGAAATGGGCTTATGGGGCGCCCGAAGAATTTGGCGCCTTGATCAATATTTTGGTTGATGCGACCTCTGAGTATCTCATTCGGCAAATCGACAGCGGAGTGGAAGCTGTCCAAATATTTGATAGTTGGGCCGGTGTTCTTTCGCCCGGTCAATTTGATCGCTGGGTGATTGAGCCTACAAAAAAAATTATTGGCCGGATCAGAGAGGCACATCCAAATACGCCGATCATTGGATTTCCGCGCGGCGCCGGATTGCTTTATCAGCGATTTGTTCAAGAAACCGATGTTGATGGAGTTTCTATTGATGCGACCGTGCCGCTGGCTTGGGCCGCAGAAAATCTTCAAAACCATTGTGCCGTGCAAGGCAATCTCGACAATTTGGCATTGCTGACCGGCGGTCCTGCCATGGAGGCAGAAATTGCCCATATTCTGGCAGCCTTTTCGGATGGCCCCTTTATTTTCAATTTAGGCCACGGTATTTTGCCGGAAACACCTGTGCCGCATGTCGAGCGATTGGCCGAACTGGTACGAGGGGCCTCAATTGGCTAAATGCGCGGTTGTTCTTTTTAATCTCGGCGGTCCGGATAGTCTCGAAGCTGTTCAGCCGTTTTTATTCAATCTTTTTAATGATCCGGCGATCATCGCACTTCCCAATCCATTTCGTTGGTTGACCGCAAAATTGATCGCCAGACGCCGCGCCCCGATCGCCCAGGAAATCTATCGTCAGATTGGCGGTCAATCTCCCTTGCTTGAACTGACACGTGAGCAGGCAAAAGCGCTTAAAACTCAATTGGATGAAGACACAGAAGTTTTTATCTCGATGCGCTATTGGCATCCGATGAGTTTGTCGACCGCTAAAGCGGTTCAAAATTATGATCCCGATGAAATTATTCTATTGCCGCTATATGCTCAGTTTTCGACCACGACAACGCAGTCTTCTTTTCAAGATTGGCATAAAACAGCGCGAAAAATTGGTCTCGATAAGCCAACCACGTCGATTTGTTGTTATCCGACCGAGCCAAATTTTATCAAAGCCCAGGTAGATTTATTAACCCAGGAATTGACCGCGTCAGAGGTTCCAACACGTGTGCTGTTTTCGGCTCATGGCCTCCCCAAAAAGGTAATTGAAAAAGGCGATCCCTATCAGCAACAAATCGAACAAACAGCCGCCGCAATTGCCGCTGCCGCTGATCTCGGTGATGACAGTTGGCGCGTCTGTTACCAAAGCCGCGTCGGTCCTCTTGAATGGTTAGCACCTTCTTTGGATGACGAGCTAAAACGCGCCGCCGAGGATAAAATTGGCGTCACGGTTTTGCCGATTGCTTTTGTTTCCGAGCATTCTGAAACATTGGTCGAGTTGGATATCGAATACCGCGAGATTGCCGGAGAGTTAAATCTGCCAACCTACAATCGCGTCCCCGCTGTCGGGACTCATCCTGATTTCATGACATGCTTGACGGATTTGATAAATCAAGCCTCGGCGGGTCAAGATCAGATCATCTCGGACAAACGGCTGCGCATCTGTTCGCCGGATCGCACATGTTGCGCGCAAAATGTAAGATAGAGTGGACAAGGAGCTATGAGACATGTTTGAACTTTCAAGCGAAGCCTATTTGTGGATAAAGGCGCTGCATATCATCAGTGTTATCGCCTGGATGGCCGGCATGCTCTATTTACCGCGGCTTTTTGTCTATCATTGC
>CAJXJM010000258.1 GCA_913054205.1 uncultured Rhodospirillaceae bacterium | reverse complement strand
TATGAGAACCGCCGATGGAAAAAATCGTTGTGTTGTAGTTTTCAAAAGATTGGAGAAAGGCAATCACGCTAGCCGTCAAGATCGTCGGCTTGAGGAACGGTAAGGTAATACGTTTGAAGACCTGGATATGGCTTGCACCTAAATCCTGGGCTGCTTCTTCGAGGGTGATATCCTGACGTTCCAGCCGGGCCATAAACATCAGCATGGTATAGGACGATATATACGATGCCTGGGCAATCGCGGCTGTAAATAAACCGCCCGAGACACCGGCCTCCCGCCAGAAAATCAACGTAGAAATACCCAGAATGATCCCCGGCATCAGCAGCGGCGACACCATGACACCGTAGATCAAAGTATTATATCGTGAATCCAGCCGCGCAACCAATAAAGCACCGGCAAGTCCAAGCGGCAGCGACACGGCGATAACCGCAACGGCGATAATAAACGAATTGATCAATCCGCTCCACATACGGGTATCTTGAGCCAGAACACCGAACCACTTCAGTGTAAAGCCACGCCACACGGTTACGGATGGTGTGTCGAAATCGTTAAACCCTGCTGCGACCATCAAAATCAATGGCAGAAACATATAGGAGAAAAAAATCACCATGTATATGTTAAGTACAATCCGGCTGTCCTGCCCGAAAGCCGTTTGTGATACCTTGCTCATTTCGCGATATCCTTAATGCCGACCTTGAACATTCGCATCATCAGGAAAACAAAAATCACGCAAGCAACCAACAGCGTGAAGGCATATGCTGAACCGGTGTTCCAGTTAAGCGATTCAAAGAATTTATTGTAGATCAACTGGGTGAACCAGGGTTCAGCCGTGCCGCGGGTCATAATATAAGGAACTGCATAAGACCCGGCCGAGAGCATGAAGGTCATGATGCAGCCAACGGCGATGCCAGGCTTGGCATGAGGCAGGACAATCCTGCGATGAATTTGCCAGGTCGGCGCGCCCAAATCACGAGCTGCCTCGATTTGGGATGTATCGAGTGTCTCAACCGTATTGTAAATGGGAAATACCATGAAAAGAATATAGGCGTAAACCATGGCAATAAAGACACCTGTGCCACTTTCCAGAAACGCTATGGGCTCAACCCCGATCAGACCCAGCAAAAAGTTTGCCACGCCGTTATAGTTCAGGATCATCAACCACGCGAAAACACGCAACAGTTCGTTGATTGCATATGGGATGATCAACCCAAGCATAATTATCGCCGCTCGGTTCGGCGTTGCCAGCTTTGCGACGGTATAGGCCATGGGATAACAGACAACAAACGCGATCAACGTAACCGCAACGGAGGCCAGAATGGTCTTTATAAATATGGCTAAATGACTGCCACCCATAATGGTATAGTTGCGCAGGGAGTAAACTTTTTTCGGAATAACCTCACGCGTTTCCAGCTCGGCGATTATTACCCGCTTCTCGGCAATGGTTGCATCGATTTCGGCGATTTTCGCATCGCGCTCCGGTGACGGAGCGAGGTCTTCTGCGTCCATTTTGTCAAACGCAAGCACATCGATATCGTTATAGTGAGCGTCGATTTGCACTGTAATCACGACGGCATCGCCACCTCGGTCGGTGTACCAGAAAGACTGCTCGACCATGATCAATTGCGGCCCGATAATCATGCCAATGACCCAAACACCCGAAAGCAGCAGGATCAGGCTTGTCAGATGCGGGCCAAATGAACGAAGCAGCCTACTCATGGGCAATATCCCCCACAGGCAGGATCATGCCGTCTTGCGGGGCAAAACAAAGACCCTTATGCCCGGACGGGTGGTGAGCCACGTCCCCGGCATTGACCAAATGAGCCGAGTAAACGTCATCTTCACGGCGGAAGAATAAATTAACAAACGGGCCTTCCAGATCGCGTCTTTCAAATTCCACGGCAATTGCGTTCTCTTCGCCGTCGACTGCGCTCAGTACCTGCATCTTTTCGGGGCGAACAAATAAAACGACCTTGTTTCCGACGGCCTGATTTTGTGGGTTCTTAGCTCGCAGCGCGCCGTATTTAGTTTCAACCACGGCCATGTCGCCATCGAGGGAAGTCACCTTTCCACGAAATACATTGTTTGCACCGACAAAGGTTGCGGCAAAAGCCGTCGCCGGGGCATCGTAAACCCTGTCCGTTGTATCGACTTGCTCAATAACCCCAGCCTTCATGACAGCAATACGATCTGACATGGTCAGGGCTTCACCCTGGTCGTGGGTAATATAAATAAATGTAACACCGGTTTTGCGCTGAATATCACGAAGTTCCGAGCGCATATGTTGACGCAACTTCAAATCCAGGACTGAAAGTGGTTCATCGAGCAGCAGTACGGCTGGCTCAACGGCCAGTGCCCTTGCAACGGCAACACGCTGGCGCTGACCACCCGACAATTCGTCCGGGATTTTGTCGCCTTGATCTCCGAGAGCGACCAAATCAAGAAGTTCAAAGGCCTTTTCTCGACGCCTGGTCTTTTCCCAGCCGCGCATTTCAAGGCCAAAGGCAACATTTTCCCAAACCGTCATCAGCGGAAAAAGAGCAAGGTTTTGGAAAATCAGGGCTGTCGGTCTCTTGTGCGGCCCGACCCCGGTCATCTCTTCGCCGCCTATTTTGATGCCACCCGTGGTGGGGTTCAGGAAGCCGGAAACCATTCGCAGGATCGTGGTTTTACCACATCCTGAGGGTCCCAGAATTGAGAAAAACTCACCCGCTTTAACCTTCAGGTCGGTTGGATAGACGGCTGTGAAATCGCCGAATTTCATCGACACATTTGTTAGTTCTATATCCATTCCGCGCATGAGTCAGAAACCCCAAAATAATAAGATACAGGAATACAGTTTCCTCGCTCGACGCAAGAAAATGATGGAGCCATCTCCTTTATTTAAGGAAATGGCTCCGCACTTGTTTTATTAGATTAGAGAGCCGTAACCTTTTCAACGTACTCCTGACGAACGCTACTGAACCAGGGTGTGTTCATAGGCCACCACCACATATTTGCAATTGCGCCTTCAGGGTAAGCGATTTTAAATGCCGCTTTGTTGGCTTCGGAAAGATGACGTGCAGAACCAACAGCCGCAGTGTTGTAACCGGTATTATTGGCAAACATGGCGCCAATTTCCGGCGTCATCAGGAAGTTGATGAGCTCATAGGTCTGTTCAATATTCGTAGCACCAGACGGGATAGCCATTGTGTCCATCCATGCAAGAGCACCTTCCTTGGGTGCTGTGTAGATCCACTTCTTGTCGACATCAATGTGCAGTTTGATACCGGTGGTATCCCATGTCTGACCAATGGTGCAACCGGCGTCGGTAAAGGCCGAAGTTGCTTCTGTCGCGTTGTTCCAGAATGCACCGATGTTTTTCTTGTACGGTTTCAGGAATTTCAGGCAACCATCCAGGACACGGCGCATATCGGCTTCACTCTTATACAGATCCATGCCGCGGTTCGACGAAACCTTGCCAATACTATCGAGATAAATCGCCAGGGTAATGACTATGGATTTCTGACGTCCGGCAACCTTGCCGTCCAGACCGTCAACCCACATATCACCATAAGATAATTCGCCTGGCTTGAAGCTGTGGACAGAGCTGTCATAGGTGATACCTTCGGTACCCCAGTCAAACGGTATCAAATAGCGCTTGCCGCGTCTGGAAGCACCTAGCTTAAGGGAGCTTCGCCAGATAGAAGAATCAATCTGGTCAAGCTTGATGCGACTTTCATCAACGGCCTGAAGCAGATCACCATCATCATATTCAGGACGGGTATCAACCGACGGGAAGATCAGATCAAAGCCCTTGCCGCCAGCAGCACGAAGCTTGCTCTGGACTTCTTCATTCGAGCCGTAGGTCGAAAGATTGATCTTGATGCCGGTTTTCTTTTCAAAGGCCTCGATGATGTTGGGCTTGATGTAATCACCCCAGGCGAACACATTGACTTCGCCGGAAGACGCCAGCGACTGACGAATAATAAACGGCATTGTCGCAGCAACGCCACCCGCTGCTACGGCCTTCAATAGGGCGCGGCGGTTAAATTTCTTGACCGCAATCTGAGTCATGCGGTTGGACAGTTTGGTAATCATAGTATCATTCCTTCAAAGGTTTAGAGATAAACCATAGGTATTCCCATAGTTTCTAATATTACAAGACGCAAATGTTCATTATTTTTGCATCTAATGTACATTAAATATTTTATGTCATATTTCCCCCTTTCTGTCCTTTAAGTTAATTGTGAATTGTTATCAAAATCTGCCACATCACATTGGTGCAAAAACACAATGTCATTTTACACCAAGAAGTAGTTTACGATTCCCCGCATTTAAATCCAACAGCAATTTCAATAAGTCCTAATAGTTAATGTTGTTACCTCATTTAAGGAGGGATAGTACTCTTACTTTGAGTTGCTTAATGGATATTCCATAGTTTACGAATAACAAAAGATTATCGACTCAATAAAACTATTATCTAATAATAGAACTATTTTAGAGAATCTCAACACTTTTATACTCTTTGAGTTTAGGGGTATTTTACAAGAAATA
>CAJXJM010000257.1 GCA_913054205.1 uncultured Rhodospirillaceae bacterium | reverse complement strand
CCAAGTTTTGGCGCGGCTGGTTTGGATTCTTGAGACGGCGCGTCAAACTGACTACAACCAGCGAGAAAAAGAAAAATATATAAGGGGAGGTGCTTGAAGCCGTTAATCAAGACTTCTTGTCGCAACCAACAGCCAGTTTGGATCATCCGTTTTAGTATCACGGGCATAGGTCCAAATATCGGTCACTTCGGAAATATGGTCGGCATCACCATCAACGACTTCGCCGTCTTCGTCGCGGGTTACGTTGACTTGTTCGGATACAATTTTAATCGTCACGTTGGCAATTTGATCTTCCATATAGGCTTCGATCATTTCGCCGCTTACGATCCTGACCAATGTGTTTTCAAGCTTATGATTGTCGGCTTCTCGGCTGCGAATGGCTTGGAGGAAGTTGTTATAAACCTCATTATTCAGCAGCGAGTTCAAAAGATCTGTATCGCCTTCTGCAAAAGCTTGAATGATCATTTCAAAGGCGGTGCGTGCACCGACCAAAAATTCGGTATCGTCAAAATCTGGCGAAACGCTTTTAATTTGTGCAAGACCGGCACTTAAAGGAGTTTCGGGTTGTTTCTCAGCTTCTTCCTCGTCTGCATCACCATCGACCGGGCCGTGATCTGGGAGCGCGATAACATTGCCATTGCTCGTGTCTTTTTGTTTTTTAGGATCTGAAGAAAAGGCATCGGTTTGATTGCGTTGCTGTGGATCCCCGGAATCTTTATGACGACCCAATACAGACCGCAGGCGTAAAATCAAAAACGCCGCAATCATCGCAAACAAAATAATGTCTATAAACTGGAAACCTTCGCCCATAATCTTTTCTCGGCCTGATATTTTGAGAGTTTATTGGAGGATTATCTTAAATATCCCACATTTTTTCCCAAGGGTGAAACTAATGCTAACCTATCTCAACTTAACTCTGGAGCTTGCATTGGTCCAGTCACAGCTTAGTTAAGTACCGAAGCCACAACATTTAATTAACTTCTGTTAGTTTAGAGATAAGCTGTTTAGGGCAAAAGCACAAGTTACCACGTCAAGAATCTGCAATTTGAGTTTAAAGGCTGTCTTTATGGGTTATATCATATTTCTGCTCTTTATAGGGATTCCGATCCTGGAAATCGCCGTTTTTATTGCGGTTGGAGATCAAATTGGCCTTTGGCCGACCTTGGCCGCCATTTTCATCACAGCGGCGATCGGCGCCTGGGCATTGCGGGTTCAGGGGCTTGCGACATTGTTTCGGGCGCAGGAACATTTGAACCAAGGACGCTTTCCAATGGAGGAAGTGTTTGATGGACTTTGTCTTTTGGTGGCGGGCGCATTTCTGTTAACCCCCGGATTTGTTACGGATGCGGTTGGATTTCTTTTATTTTTACCGCCGTTCCGCTTTTTCGTTAAAAGGGCAGTCGGCGCAGTCTTGGTTGCACGAGGCGGCATACATGTTTATACGAGCGGCAATGGATCGGAACATGCGTCTTCCGATGGCTCGATTATTGACGGCGAGTTTGAAGAAATTCGCCCCGAAGGGCAAGAAGAAGAACAAGAACATGATGAAACCATTAAACGCATCGATTAGAGGAATAGAATAAATGGCAGACGAAGAAAACGAAAACCCGGTACCCGAAGAGCGCTTTACGGCAGCTCCGGAAGAAGGCCAGGAAAATGTGCCGGGCAATGGTGCCGATGGTGATGCCACCGAGCAGCCTGCGCTGGTTATAAACGGTCAATACATTAAAGATTTTTCCTTTGAGGCACCGAACACGCCGGAAGTTTTCAATCTTCTGCAAACCGAAATGCCCAATATTCAGGTTGATATCGATGTCCAGGGTGAAGGCAAGGGTGACAATCTTTTTGAAGTTATTCTCAAAGTGCGGACGGAGGCCAAAGTTAAAGAAGACGTCGCCTATATTTGCGAATTGTCTTATGCGGGACTTTTTTCCATCAATGTGCCGCCGGACCATCTCGGCCCGGTCTTATTGATCGAATGTCCATTGATCATATTCCCGTTCTTGCGCCGGATTATAGCCGATACCACCGGCGACGGCGGCTTTGCACCGCTGATGCTCTCACCGATTGATTTTGCCTCGCTCTATCAACAGCGCGTTATGCAAGCACAAGCGGCTGCCGAAGCAGAAGAAGGCCGTGCCGAGGCTTAGTTAATACGGATTTTTATAAAATTAACGGCTCGCAAGATTGCGGGCCGTTTTTTATGCCGCTCACGTGTAAATTCGATTATCGTAAGTCCACCCCAAGTCAGGAGCTGGATAATCGTCATATACCAGTGAGGTAACATGCCGTTTAGCAAGTGTATTGTGCCCATCAGGCCTTACCACACGAGCTGAAAGCGGAGAATTTCGGGACGAAGAATTGCTGGCAACGATAGACATTTGATTATCTGCAGCACGGACAATTAAGTTAGCAGACATTAAGTCTTCAATTTTACTAGCATGACTATTGCCCGCATTAAAAAAAGAGTGGAAAAGCAAACCCACACCTGCGTTCCGGTATTTGTCGTAAAGTTCATGAAAACAATTGTCATAACAAATTAAAAAACCGCATTTATATCCGCTAATCTCCACCACCAGTTGGTCTTGGCCTGGACTGTAAAAATCTTTTTCATTTTTATATAATCGGCGTTTGTCATAGGTTCCGACTATTTCTCCGAAATTTGATATTACGTGAAGGCAGTTTAGAGGTAATGTTTGATTGCCTTTTCGCATTGATCCCAAAACAACCCAAAGTCCTGTCGAACGCGCTAATTCGCAAATCGACTGCGTATGTTGAGCCAGATAATCCCATGGATAATCATCAAGTCGACCAATATGTTTGGGACCATAACCAGGTAACGCGGTTTCCGGAAATAAAACAACGTCAGTGTCATTTATTGCTGCCAACTCCATCTGTGCGTGGATATATTTTGCATTTCGGTCGATATTTCCAGAAACGGGAAACTGAGACGCGGCAACTCGAAGTGGCTTGCTCACGCCGTCCAAAGTGGGTCTTTAATTTTTTCCAAAAACGCTGTGTGGGCCGATTGTTCGGCGGCGCTTGCTGCGTGCGGGCGGGGATCGCGGCGTTGGGTTTCTTGAGCGGCTACAGTTTCGCTGGCTTTATCTTCAACCAGTTCGAAATCCGGCTGACGGCCACCAATGAGTTCTAAATAAACTTCGGCCAATAATTCCGCATCTAACAGCGCGCCATGCAAGGTGCGGCTTGTGTTATCGATTTCAAAGCGGCGGCAGAGGGCATCAAGACTGGCGGGCGCGCCCGGGAATTTTTCTCGCGCCATGCGAACCGTATCAATTGAGCGCGACATTGGCAGCGGTTCTTGGCCCAAATGGCCAAGCTCGGCATTGATAAACCGCATATCAAATTCAGCATTATGGATGACCAGCGGCGTTTCATCGCCGATGAATTCCAGAAACGCCTCCATGACATCTGCCATCACCGGAAAATCCGATAAAAATTCTTCGCTGAGGCCATGCACGTTAAAAGCTTCTTCCGGCATCGAGCGTTCTGGATTGATATATTGATGGTAGTTGTTACCGGTTGCGACATGGTTGACCAATTCGATGCAGCCTATTTCGACAATCCGGTCGCCATCATTTTGGCGAAAGCCGGTGGTTTCTGTATCGAGAACGATTTCGCGCATAAAATATTAGTGTCCGTTGTAACTATTAGGTGGCGGCCAGTTGTGGCCGGCCTGATTTTGAGTAATTTCTATGATATTTCGAATACATAATAAGCTGAAGTTTCGACCCATGCTAGTTTGAATAAGAAAATCGGCGCGTTTTCTTTTGATCGCATCCGGCATTTGACTTTTCAGCACTTGGGCAAACTGTTTTTCCGTCATGCCGGGCCGGGAAAGAACGCGAAGGCGCTGCAAATAGGCCGGCGCCGTCACCACGGCAACAGCGTCACAAAGTTTGTCGGTTCCGACCTCAAACAACAGCGGCACATCCAGCACCACAAGTTTTTCGCGGCGTTTTGCTGCTTGCCTTAAAAATTCATATTGGATGGCCCGGACCAGGGGATGGAGGATCGCTTCGAGCTGGCCAAGCGCGCCCTTGTCCTCAAAAACTTTGGGGCCCAGCAGTTTACGGTCAATTTGATCGTTTTTAACAACGCCGGGGAATGCATCACCAACCTGGCCAACCGCTTTGCCGCCTGGGCCGAGCAATGAATGAACAGCGGCATCGGCGTCATAAACCGCCACACCATAGTGGCGAAACGCGTTGGCGGCTGTGGTCTTGCCCATGCCGATCGATCCGGTCAGACCCAATATATACATTAGCTCTCCATGACTTTTAGGACATGGTCACGCAAATCCTTGGTCACTTCAGGTTCCACTCCAAACCACGCCTGGAAGCCGGGCCGCGCCTGATGCAACAGCATACCCAATCCGTCAACAACGGGATTGCCGCGTTTCTTGGCATTTTTCAGCAAACCCGTTTCGAGCGGCGTATAGACGATATCTGTGACCGTCGCGCTTTCCGGTAAGCGACTGAGATCGATTTCAAGCGGCGGCTGGCCTTTCATACCAAGGCT
>CAJXJM010000256.1 GCA_913054205.1 uncultured Rhodospirillaceae bacterium | reverse complement strand
AATTTGCAATCACAAAACCCGCCAGTGCCGGTCCGACAAAACGCGACGTGTTAACAGCGCCGAGTTAAAGCCGACCGCCGGTGTCAAATCGTTTCGGGGCACCAGGTTTGGAACAATGGTTAGACGTATCGGCAGATGGAAGGTCTGGATCAATCCATGGATCAAGGCGATCAATGTTAATAAAGTGATATTGATTAAATCAAACGCGGTCAGCAAAACGGTAACCACACCCAATAGGATCACCAACATTTGCAAACGCCGTAGCAGCCGCATGCGGTCGACACGATCAACAATGGCACCCGCAAAAGCGATAAAAAACAATAATGGAATGGCTTCTGCCAGAGCAACCGCGCCGAGCCAGAATCCTGAATGGGTTAATTCCCACGCGAGCCAGCCAATACCGACGCGCTGAAACCAATTACCAATTGTGCCAAACCAATTGGTAAAGGCGAAAATGCGGTAATCACGATGTTGTAGAGCGCGGGCGATGCCTTTTTCGAAAAATTGCGCACGTATTTTACTGGCGATACTCACCGATTGGTCAAAGTCCTAAATTTTTCTGCGTGGTATTGGTTTAGCGAAATGGGACAATTATGGCGAGGCTGGGAACCCTTAATAATATAATGGGGCCGTAGACTGCCGTCGCATTTGCTTAATTGCATCAAGAATACTATTCCAGGCGCGTCTAAACAATACATGTCGGTATCTTTTTCTAATTTTGGCCAATAATTTGAAAAAACTGAAAAATCAGACCATATTGTCACAAGCACTAATAGCCATCGGATTGTCTTTTGGTTTAAGAACTTAAATTCCGGCATTTGACCCAAAGTGGTCGCGCTGCCCAAAATAATAGTTAGGGAGATTTTCGAAATTGAAAAAGCTTTTATTTGGCTTTTTATTTGTATTTGTTGGGCTGATCGCGGCGGTTTTAATTGCGCCAAATTTTGTCAATTGGAACGAATATCGCGATATTATTACCAAGGAGGTTAACGCCGCAACCGGCTTCAATCTGGAAATTCGCGGTAATATAAAAATTGGGATATTGCCGTCTCCGGCGCTTCTTATAAATGATGTCCATGTCGCCAATATAGAAGGGGCCTCCACGGCCGATACATTGTCGGTCGATTCCTTTGAAGTGCGCGTTGCCTTAGCGCCATTGCTGAGCCGTCAACTGCAAATCAGTTCGATCAAATTGGTGAAGCCGGTCTTGAGCCTGGAGATTTTGTCGGACGGGCGCACAAATATGGCTTTCAATCCTCCAGCGCCTGGGTCCACTGCTGCTCAGCCAGCCGCCTCGTCGCCTTCCAGATTCCAACCCTTTGGCGCGCTGACAGGCGGCGCTGGTACGGGCGCGGATTCTCTCGCCATTCAGGTTGATGATTTTGTTATCGAAAACGGCTCGATCACTTTTCGTGACGATACCAAAGGACAAATTGAGACGATCAAAAACCTAAACGGACGTTTTGCCCTGGCCTCGCTCTCGGGACCTATGGAAAGCTCCGGCAGCGCGGTTGTGCGTGGAATCCCGATGAGTTTTGCGGCTTCGGTAGGCGCGTTGGTGCAAGGTCGAACACTGCCTTTTAGTTTTGATCTTAAAGTCATCCCCGGCGAAGCAAGCTTGCGGTTTTCAGGGGCTTTAACCCGTCTCAATGAAGACCCGCAGTTCAAAGGGAAACTCAATGCAGATGGCCGCGATTTAGCAGCGTTCATTTCCGCCATCGCGGGTGGGATCAGTTTGCCGGAAAGCCTCGCACGGCCGTTTGGTGTCGTTGCAAATATTGCAGGTGCTAAAACCGGCGGCGAGATGTCCGATCTGATTTTAAAATTAAATGGCACCCAAGGCACCGGCGCCGTGACTGTAAAGCTCGGCGCTACAACCGATGTTGATATAAAACTTGCGATCAATAAACTTGATGTTGATGCGTTGCTGGCACCGCCCAAACCGGAAAATTCTAAGAAAAAATCAACGGCAAAAAATGCAAAAAAAGGTAAACCAAAAAAAGGCATATCGCTTCCCTTGGCTAGAAACCTAAGTGCGGGTCAGGAAAAGAATGCGAACCAGACACCGTTCAGCCTTAAATCTCTGCCGGACAATTTGAACGCAGTGCTTGATTTGTCGATCGCTGCTATTACTTACAAAAACTCGGTTATTCGCCAGGCAAAGATCAGCACGACTTTGGCCAATCAGGAAATCACCATCAGTCAGGCTTCCGCGTTGTTGCCGGGCAGCACGGATGTGGCGCTATTTGGTTTTGTCTCCGAAGACGGAAAATCAAAAAGCCCGACGTTTGATGGCAATGTTGATATGTCGACCAGCAATCTTCGCGGTTTGTTGGATTGGGCCGGGGTGGATGTCTCGAGCATTGCGAAAGACCGCCTCCGTAAATTGAGTTTTAGTGGAAAAGTTGTCGCCGATGGTAAGGCAGCGACCCTCAATGATATTGCGGTACAGCTCGATGGTACAAAAATGATAGGTGCCGCCAATGTTGCCTTTAGAGCGCGGCCGTCATTTGGCTTAAATTTGTCTATAGATCGGCTAAATCTGGACGGCTATTTGCCGCAGTCGAGCGCTAAGTCTGCCCAAAAACCCCCCGCTACATCCGGCGTTAAAACCGATGAAAAATCCGCTGAGAAATCTACGAAAAAAGCAACGCCGCAACCAGCAGCGATATCTAATCCACTGGCTGCGCTTGCGCCGCTCGGTAATATTGACGCTAATATTACAGTTGATCTAAAAGCGTTGACCGTCGGAGAGGTGCCGATCAAAGGGTTGAAATTGGACGTCACTATTTTCAATGGTGCACTAGAGCTTAAAAAATTGCGGACAGCCAATGCCGCTGGAATGACGGTTAACGTCACCGGCACCATTCAAGGCCTTAAGAAACCCAAAGGTGCAATCGATCCAAGCTTTCAAAATTTCAAGTTCGATGTGCGGGGAAAAAGTCTGGCGCGGCTTTTCAGTTTGGCAAAAATTACGCCGCCGGTATCCGCCAGACAGATCGGCGCGGTGCGATTTTCCGGCACGTTAAACGGAAAGCCAAGTGCTTTAAAGGTTACGACCAACATGACAATGCTCGGCGGGAACTTTTCGCTCAGCGGCCTGGTAAAACCACTACAGGCAGTTCCCACCGTTGACGGAGACTTTTCTGCCAATCACTCCAATTTGGTGCGTTTGCTCGGACGCTTGGGCAGCAGCTATCGTCCAGCTGGTAAAAAAACCGGCGGCATTAACCTGCGCGGTCGCATCAAAGGCAATGCGCAGAAAATGGCGTTTTCAAATCTCACCGGAAAGGCGTTGGGTATCTCGCTGCAAGGCCGGGCTGAAATGGACATTTCCAATCTAAGACCAAAAGTAACCGCTGATCTCAAAACCAGCACGATTGTGATAGACACTATACTGCCGGCAAAACGAACGGCGTTCTTGGATAAAACCCTTCGCCAAATTCATCACGCTCTTAAGGCAAACCCGCTATTCATTAGAACAGCGACCAGGCGTAAAGCTTCCGGCTTCCCGCCGGGAGCGCCGTGGAGCAATGAGCCCATCGATCTGTCTTTTCTGAGAGGAGTCGACAGCGACATCCAATTGCGATCGGAAAGCCTGAGATTTCAGAAATATCGAGTGGACGCCGTCAGATTGGAAAGTGTTTTAACGAACGGCGTTTTAGATTTAAAGCGCCTTACCGGTAAAGCTTATGGCGGTAACATTAAAATAGACGGCCGCGTCATTGTCGACGATGCCAGAAACCAGTTTCAAACGCGTTTTGAAATTGCGGGTGCAGATACCGGCAGTCTTCTCAGATCGCTCGGCACACGCGGCTTTAGCAAAGGGACGCTCAACCTGGTCGGCGAATTCCGCACAGTTGGACGCTCGACCTTTGATTTGGCAAAAATGCTCGGCGGCGATGGCACAATTTCCGTCAGAGGTTTAAACATCAGTAATGCGGCTAAAAAAGGCTCTGCCCTGTCAGGTATTGCCGGTCTGTTTTTATCGCTCAATCAATTTGGCGGCTCTTTGACGGGCGGCAAAGCAAGTTCCAAAACGGCAGATTTCAGCACCAGTTTTCGAATGGATAAAGGCGTTGCGCGGTTTGACGACATGAGCCTGGCATCCGGCATCGGTAATGGGTCGGCGAAAGGTTTTGTTGATTTACCGAACTGGCAGATTAATACGACCGGCGAAATAGAAATGTCGCAGAATATTGTGGCTCAGTTTTTGTTGCACAACTCAAGAAAGAAACCGCTGTTACCCTTTAAAATTTCAGGTCGTCTCGATGATCCGAAAGTTAAATTAGAAACCGCCGCGCTGACCAAAGGCGGCATTCGCTTGCCGGGCTTTGCTAGTAAAAAACTCGATCGCTTGCGTAAGAAAAAAGGAATTGGTGCCATATTGGATCAGATTTTCCCGCAAGCGAAGTCGGGCTCGTCGAATTCGGGTTCGTCCGGTAGCGGCTCTCCGCCGCCCCAACAACCACCACCGCAACAAGCGCCTCAGCAACAGCAGCAGCAAAAACCCAGAGTTGAGGATTTCCTCAAAGGTATTTTGAAGGG
>CAJXJM010000255.1 GCA_913054205.1 uncultured Rhodospirillaceae bacterium | reverse complement strand
TAAACCGCGGATTAATTTGCACGCCATTCAAAACATTTCTCCTCTGGGTGCGTTCTATGAGCCTGCCAAAAGCATGATCACAATGGGCGAAGCGGAAACAGAATGGGTGATCGAAGAAGGTGACAGCATTTCTTCAAATGACAGCACTATCCAAGATCGGCTACGCGGTGCGGTTTTCTTGGCTATTCTGGACGAACTTGATGAAGACGTCGCGACGCCTGACGATGTTGATATGGGAGCAAGCTTGGCCCTTAAATTTTCCCGCACACCCTGTGCGCTGATGGATAATCTCGGGGGCGCAGAGGTGGAGCGCTTGATCCAGCCAATTTGCCAGCGGCATGAATTGGAATTGCCAAAAAGTCTGAGCAATGT
Source organism: uncultured Rhodospirillaceae bacterium (assembly GCA_913054205.1). Taxonomy (GTDB): domain Bacteria; phylum Pseudomonadota; class Alphaproteobacteria; order Rhodospirillales; family UBA2165; genus TMED23. Next base: position 4,186 of record CAJXJM010000255.1, on the reverse strand, counting down.
TGGAAAATTATGTTCTTAGCTTGCGATTTCAGGATGATCTCGGAGGAGTTCTTCTGCCCAGGCATTAAACGTTCCAAACACCACACCATCCCGCAGTAGAAAATCGTGGGCGTCTTGGGCATGGTGATCTTCGATCGCTTGGATGTCACCTATACTTTCCGCCATAATTTGCAGACGCGCGGCGCGCTCAAATTGCACGGCAAGGTAGGTTGCTTCTTCGAGCGTTTTTCCAACGGTTAGATAGCCATGATTGGCGAGCAGGATCGTGCTTTTGTCACCGAGCGCTTCTGAAATAATACGCCCTTCCTCATTGGCAACCGGGACACCCGGCCATTCTTTCAAATGGGCGCAATCATCGAAGAACATGGTCGAATCCATGTGGGCAATTTTCAGCTCTTTGCCGGTCATCGACAAAGCCGCAGCGTGCGGAGGATGGGTATGCACGATAGCGTTGATATCGGGACGTGCGCGGTAGACCCACAAATGAAATCGAACGCCCATATTGGGAATGCCGGTTCCTTCGACAACTTCCATTTCATTGTCAAAGCGTAAGACCGAACCTTGTGTGGCGTTGGAAAAACCGCCTTGAATTTGATTGGACCAGAAGGTTTCGTTTTCAGCTTTAACGGTTACCTGACCAGCCAGCGTTTCAGCATGACCTTCAGCCGCTAATTTGCGGCAGGCCAGCGCGACCTTCAGCTGGATCGGCCAGGAGGCTTCTCGCAGATTTTCTTCAATGTCTTTGTCAACATTCTCGCGATTGGCCGCATCATCTACTTCGAAAAATGTTGAATCGCTATCTGCCACGGCGAACTCCTTTGCAGGCGTATTCTACAGCCCACCAGTCTCTCTGACAAATTCTATAATCTCAGGAAGGCCTTTGTTTTCTTTGAGATTGGTGAAGTAGAACGGTTTGTCGCCGCGCATTTTTTTGGCATCGCGGTCCATCACGCCGAGATCAGCGCCGACATAGGGAGCCAGATCCGTTTTATTGATCACCAATAGATCAGAGCGGGTGATACCGGGGCCACCTTTCCTTGGGATTTTATCTCCCGCCGAAACGTCTATGACATAAATCGTGATGTCTGCGAGCTCGGGAGAGAAAGTCGCTGCCAAATTGTCACCGCCGCTTTCGATAAAGATCACATCCAGGCCGGGAAACTTTTTATTGAGATCAGAAATGGCGGCGAGGTTCATTGAGGCATCTTCGCGGATCGCCGTATGCGGGCAGCCGCCGGTTTCGACGCCAATGATGCGATCAGGATCGAGCGCACCCGAGCGGGTTAAGAACTCGGCGTCTTCTCTTGTGTAGATATCATTGGTAATGGCGGCGATGTTAAAATCGTCGCGCATGGCTTTGCAAAGCCGATCCAGCAGCGCGGTTTTTCCGGTCCCAACCGGCCCGCCAATACCAACGCGCAATGGATTAGATGGTGAACTCATGATCTAAATAACCTTGTATATTGTGTTTCGTGTTTCATTGATGCCCAATCGATTAAAGGCGCTGCAGTCCCAAGATCATCATACTTGCCGGTAATGGCAGCTTCGGTGATTTCGGTGATTACAGGTTTAAGCGTTTGCAGACACCGTTGCCCGGCAATTTGTCCCAACGGCACGAGCCGCACACCAGCCGACACCAGATTGGCAGCAAAAGCATGGTAGTACGCAAGCAATGCCTCACGTAATGGAATCTCGGCAGCCGATGATACGACAGAGACTGCCACAGCATAAGTGATCTGACGATCCATTCCGCGGATGACGTCAGCCAATTCTTTTAGCCTCGGCGATTCCCACGTCTGCAAAATCGTATCAATAAACGCCTGGCCTTGGGCGGAACTTTCCAACACCATTTCTGACGTGCCGCGCATCAAATCCGCACGTTCAATTGCCCATCTCAATCGATCCATATCGTTATCGGTGACCGCTTGCCACACCGCACAAAATAGCGCGCCATCAATGCGTCCAGTTCCTTGGCTTAGCGCAGCTTTAATCCAAGCAGTCAAATCATGTTCGTCTTTAACCCGGCCATCCTCAACTGCATACTCAATACCGTGAGAATAGGCGTAGCCGCCAACCGGAAAGCTCGGCGATAGCCAGGTCATGAGATTGAGAAGATTATTGTCAGTGGTCATGCGAATGCCCGCCGCCGCTGTAGGCGCCTTGTTCTGGTGAAAACGGTGCCGATTTGCGCGCTGCCGTTGCACCGAGGCCTTCGACCATATGTTGAAGCACGTGATCATAGATGATCCGAAGCCCGCCATCTTTCAATACTTGAACTGGCGTGTGTCGATTGCCGATATGCCAGGCAATGCGTGCTGCTTCTGCCGTGGTTTCGTACTGGATATCCAATACATCTTCATCGGCAGCTTTCACAGCAATAACGCCGCCTTCCTCCAACACCAAGGCGTCGCCTTCCTCCAATTGTTCCGCTTCGGCAAGATCGAGCAAAAATGCTTCGCCATCATCATCGGTCATTTTGATGCGACGGCGGTGCCGGTCTTCGTAGGCGAGCGTGACCGTGCTGAGCACTTCATCCAAAGCCCAGTGTTCTGCATGCAAGGTGGAAGTTGCGCGTCTCATATCAGAACAAAAAATACCGTTGGGCCATGGCGAGCTCTTCTGCTGGCTCACAAATCAACAACTCGCCATCTGCCCGCACTTCATAGGTTTCAGGATCAACCTCCATTTTTGGCTGATAGTCATTGAGTTTCATATCGCCTTTTTTGACACTCCGTGTGCCACTGACGGGAATCATCTGTTTGGAAAGCCCGAGCGCTTCACCGATACCGGCATCTGCGGCCGCTTGTGAAACAAACGTCACAGAGCTTTCAATCAAAGATCTGCCAAGCGCGCCGAACATTGGCCGGTAATGCACCGGCTGCGGTGTCGGGATCGAGGCATTGGGATCGCCCATCGCCGCCGCCGCAATCGTGCCGGATTTCAGCACAATGTCTGGTTTCACACCAAAGAACATCGGCTTCCACAGCACAAGGTCTGCGAGCTTACCAACCTCAATAGAGCCGACATGATCGGCGATACCATGGCTGAGCGCGGGATTGATTGTGTATTTTGCAATGTAGCGTTTAACCCGAAAGTTATCATTGTCTCCGGTTTCTTCCGGCAATGCGCCCCGCTGTTTCCGCATTTTATCAGCCGTCTGCCAAGTGCGAATAATAACCTCACCGACCCGGCCCATGGCCTGACTGTCGGACGCAATCATCGAAAATGCGCCGAGATCATGCAAGATATCTTCAGCGGCGATGGTTTCCCGACGAATGCGACTTTCAGCAAAAGCTACGTCCTCTGGAATTTTTGCATCTAGGTGATGACACACCATCAGCATGTCGAGATGCTCATCGATTGTATTAACCGTGAATGGTCTGGTTGGATTGGTCGACGACGGCAAGACATTGGCTTCGCCGCAGATTTTGATGATATCCGGCGCATGACCGCCGCCCGCGCCTTCGGTATGGAACGCGTGAATGGTGCGATCCTTGAATGCAGCAACAGTGTTCTCGACAAAGCCGCTTTCGTTCAGCGTATCTGTATGGATCGCAACTTGAACGTCCATTTCCTCGGCAACGCCCAAACAGGTATCAATCGCCGAGGGTGTCGTGCCCCAGTCTTCGTGGAGCTTAAGCCCACACGCACCGGCTTCGACCTGAGCGATCAGTTCTTCTGGCTGAGAAGCATTGCCTTTGCCAAAAAATCCAAGATTCATGGGCAGGCCTTCCGCGGCTTGCATCATGCGACCAATATGCCAGGCACCCGGTGTGCAGGTTGTCGCATTTGTGCCTTCTGCCGGTCCCGTTCCGCCGCCGAGCATGGTGGTGATACCGGAATAAAGCGCATCATCGACCTGCTGCGGGCTAATCCAGTGTATGTGCGCATCGATACCACCTGCTGTTAGGATACGCCCTTCTCCGGCAATGGCTTCAGTGCCAGGGCCAATGATGATATCAATGCCGTCTTGAATGTCCGGATTACCGGCCTTACCAATGGCGACAATGCGGCCATCTTTGAGGCCGACATCTGCTTTGATAATACCTGTATAATCAACGATCAGCGCATTGGTGATGACGGTATCGACAGCGCCGTTTTCTCGGCTGATTTGGGATTGCCCCATGCCATCACGGATGACCTTGCCACCGCCGAATTTTACTTCTTCGCCGTAGCTGGTTTTGTC
>CAJXJM010000254.1 GCA_913054205.1 uncultured Rhodospirillaceae bacterium | reverse complement strand
ATAGCTGGAAACAAATCCCGCCATTTCGCGGCCGACAACCCGCGCTTCGCCTTCCAAACTGTCATTCAAAATGATCGGCGTGATGCCAGCTTGCTCTGCAATCTTTGCCGCAGCCTCCAATGAATTCAGGCCGCTCGCAATGATCTCGACGGTATTGTTCGCAAAAATCGCATCGCCAGGTTTGGGCGTCTCATCTTCGCCCGCATTTAAAACCGACATTACCGAGGCCGGCAGCTCCATATTATATTTTTTGATGACGGCGAGGGCATCCGCATAGGTCGAAGGATCAGGCACAGTTGGGCCAGAAGCAATTGCCGACACATCATCGCCGACAACATCTGATATCAAGAGAGTATGAAGCCGAGCCGGTGCCGAGGCTCGCGCCAACCGTCCGCCTTTAATTTTCGAAATATGTTTGCGGACGATATTCATTTCGTTGATGGCCGCACCGGATCGCAACAGCGTCTGATTAACGCTTTGCTTTTCATCAAGCGTGATGCCATTGGCAGGCAAGGCCATCAATGCCGACCCACCGCCAGAGATCAAACACAGCACGAGATCATCTTCAGATAACCCCGCAACAGTTTTCAGCATGCGTTCAGCCCCTGCCATACCTGCGGCATCTGGCACCGGATGCGCGGCTTCGATGATTTCAATGTGCTCGCACGGCACCGCATAATCGTAACGCGTGATCACAAGGCCGCTGATCTCACTGCCGTAATGTTTTTCAACAGCCGCCGCCATCGCGCCGCCCGCTTTCCCGCCGCCAATCACAATGCATCGCCCTTTGGGTGGTTCCGGTAAATACGTAGGCACGCATAAAGAAGGCTGCGCCGCCGCAACGGCAGCATCAAACAGGCTCAGCAGAAATTTTTTTGGATCAGTCATTTTTGCCGTTTGCAATCAAATATTTAATGCGTACAGATAATTTTCTTGAAACTACAATTAACAGGAAATATTTAATCTAAAAAGTCATTACATCCATATTCGCATCCGCCGCCATATTGTTTTTGATGGAAGGTCCAGTAAAATCACACTAAAGCGAGGTCGTTGCCTCCTTTTAAAATTTGTCACATTATGCGTGTCAGTATTTGAAGGAGCGCGATCGCAATGATCAAAGTCACTGATGTTCAATATGCGCGGATTGGCGTGCCTGATCTTGATGAGGCTGAAGGCTTTTTAACGGATCTTGGGCTGCAGACTTCAGCCAGGACCGACACTTCGCTTTATATGCGGGGCAGCGACGATGATCACCATTGTTATGTCGCCGAACTGGCAGAGCCCGGTTATATCGGCATGGGCTTAGAAGCCTCCTCAGAAGAAGATTTAGAGAAAATTTCACATGCTGATGGCGCATCGCCGGTTGAGGCCATTGATGAGCCCGGCGGCGGCAGTCGCGTTCGCTTCAGAGACCCGGCTGGGTTCGCCGTTGATGTTGTCTATGGCATCGAAAAATTAGACCTCCTGCCGGTTAAAAACATTGTCTCGCAAAATTCAGGCAGTGATCGTAGACGCCTCGGTGTTCGCGCTAAATTTGAGCAAGGTCCTGGCCAAATTAAACGCTTGGGCCATGTTGTATTGTTCGTGCAAAATTTTGCTGAATGCGTTGATTTTTATAGCTCTCTTTTTGGCCTCATAAGCTCCGATGAAATGTTTGATGACGACGGCGAGACCATCGTTTCCAATTTCTTGCGGTGTGATTTAGGAAACGATTTTACCGACCACCACACGCTTTATTTAAAACAGATGGGAGAAACTCGGTGTCACCACCTCGGCCTGGAAGTCGAAGACATAGATGCTGTCCAGCGCGCCAACCAGCATATGTCGAGCAAAGAGCACAAACATAATTGGGGGGTCGGTCGACATATCGTGGGGTCCAATATTTTCGATCAATGGATCGCGCCGTGGGGCCTCATGCACGAATATTTTGCTGATATGGATATGCTGGATGCCAATGCGCCGACGGGACGAACGCCGGTATCTGAATCGCTGGCGACCCATTGGGGACCCCCTCATCCATATCTATAGAACCTTGGAGAAACAAATGACGGATGCGAACAATGATGCGGAATCTTTACGGCGCGGCATGCTCGGAAAGCAGTTCTATCTGATTTTCATGCGTGTCGTGGAACCCTTTGACGATCCCCGCAAAGCCTTTTTCGAGACCCACCGAGAAACTTTCGATGCCCACACAAAATGGCTAAGCGACATCGAAAAAAGCGGTGTAATGTTCGCCTCGGGGCCGCTCCGGGATGAAACTGCATGGGATGGCAGCGGCATGGCGATTATCAGAGCAGAATCCCGTCAGGAAGCCGAGGAGATCGCCGCGAGCGAGCCTTTCCATCAAGCCGGCATCCGAATTAATGAAGTTGAAGGCTGGACCATGAACGAAGGCAGTTTCAGCATTGATGTAAAATTTATGAGCCAAGAAGTTGGTTTAAGCTAACCATTTAAGGAGGGCAGGAATATGACAAAAAAAGCGACTAAAAAGGCGCGAGCAATGGGTATCAACCACGTTGTCTTGGAAGTTGGTGATATCGAAGCGGCGCTAGAGTTCTACGGCCAAATTTTTGAGTTCGAGCTGCGCGGCAAAGGCGAGACCAACGCTTTTATTGATCTCGGTGATCAGTTTATTCAGTTTAGCCTCAACGATGTGCCAGCCCCGGATGAGAAACGTCATTTTGGTTTTGTTGTCGATGATCGCTCTACGATTCGAGACACGCTGGAAGAAATGGGTGTGGAGATGCTGGAGAGAGGCATGAACTTTCGCGACCCCTGGGGTAATCGCATTGAAGTCGTGCCCTATGATGACATTCAATTTACCAAAGCCTCCAATGTTCTCCGCGGCATGGGTCTAAGCGATATCGCAAAGACCGAGGACGCCCTGGAGCAATTGGCAAAAAAAGGCATGGCTAACAATTAATGGACAAAGCATGAGTGACACAATGATGGAGATCGGAATTGATCTTTTAAGTGAAGAAGAACGCGCCATCCTGGAAGCGCCTTATCCGAAATTTTCGACAGGTGAACTTTCCGGGCGCCGCGATAAAGTAATGGCCGAAATGGCCGCTCAGAATGTCGATGCGCTGATCGCCGCGGAGTTTCTATTTACCGGCTCCGCCGTTCATTGGCTTACCAACTGGCCCGCCACCACGGCGACTGTGGTAATCCTCGTTCCCGGCCAAGCGCTGCATGTTGTTGTTGAGCACTATAATCACATGCCCCATGCCGGACGAATGATAACCGATGCCGAAGTGGTGTGGGGGGAGCGCAAACCTCTGGAGATTGCCCGGGATTTGCTGAAAAAAATCAATCCGTCCATTAAACGTCTTGGCATTATTGGCCGCTTGGCACCAAACGAACAGGCTACAATCGCCCAGAATGTGGATGAAATAGTCGATTTTAATCCAACTTATAGCAGATTGCGCCTCGTCAAGTCCGAAGAAGAAATGCGGTGGATGCGGATAGGAGCCTTGTTTTCTGACATGGCGTTGGACGCCATGGTCTCCAATGTCGAGCCCGGCATAACCGAGAGAGCCCTTTCCGCCAAGACACAGGCTGCCTACCTTCCACATGGCGGGGCCCACGTCATTGAGTTCATGGGCGTGACATCGATGGCAAATCCCAATTGTTGCGTCCCACCGCAATTTCCATCAACCCGAAAATTTCAACAGGGGGACGTATTGGTGACTGAAATCACGTCGCATTTTTGGAACTATCCGGGCCAAGTGCTACGGACCATGACGATCCAAGCTGAACCCACGGCACTTTACCAGGAACTCCATGCCGTCGCGGAAGAAGTCAGAACTAAAATAGAGGGCGCACTTAAGCCGGGATGTACGGCAGCGGAAATTTTCGAACTCTCCTCGGCCATTGAGGATGCAGGTTTCTCAATCTGGGATGATTTAACCCACGGCTATGGCGGCGGTTATTTGGCACCCGTTCTTGGCTGCGCCAGTCGTCCCGCCGGTCCCCTACCCGATCTCACTTTCGAAGAGAACATGACCCTGGTGGTCCAGCCGAACATAATCACGCCAGATGCCCGCGCCGGCGTCCAAACCGGTGGCTTGGTCCAGATCACGGCAGATGGTGCCAGAAGATTACAGCGTTATCCCGGCGGCCTAATTCAAGTCTAACGGTCCTTCGGATATGTAAGGCTGCTATTACATCTTCAACAAGCGCTCGGAATTGCCGTGCAGGATTTTGGCTTTGTCTTCCGCGTTGAGCATGATGCGCTCCATCCATTTTGGGCCGGGCTCGTTTGGCACAAACGGATAATCGATGGCAAAAAGAATATGGTCAGCGCTCATTTCCTGAATACAAAGCATAAGCGCTGGGTCGGAGAAAAACCCAGAAGTCGTAATATAAAAATGTTTTGAGAAAATATTGCGGAACTCAATGCCGTCATTACCAGGGCGGTTGAGGGCCAAATCTATTCGCCACATCAGGAACGGCAAAGTTTCCCCCAAATGCCCGAGAATGATTTTGAGATTGGGATATTTTTCAAACACACCGGATAAAACCAGTCGAATGCCCGCCGTCGCCGTTTCCATGGTGAAGCCCCA
>CAJXJM010000253.1 GCA_913054205.1 uncultured Rhodospirillaceae bacterium | reverse complement strand
AATTGTTTTTGCAGAAGTGCTTCCGGCACATCGCCATTGACGATGCGTTGGGCCAGGCCTTCAACAATGGCTGTCTTACCAACACCGGATTCGCCGATTAAAACCGGGTTGTTTTTAGTGCGCCGCGACAAAACTTGAATGGTGCGGCGAATTTCCTCATCTCGGCCAATGACCGGATCGAGCTTTCCTTCGCGGGCCTCCGCTGTCAAATCTTGCGCGTATTTTTTGAGCGCGTCATAGCCGTCCTCGGCGGTCGCAGAATGTGCAAGACGACCTTTTCGCATGTCTTCAATAGCTGAGTTTAAATTTTGAGGCGTAACGCCGTTGGCAGCCAATATTTTGTGAGATGGCGTGTCGGGTGTTAGCGCGAGCGTCAGCAGCAATCTTTCAGCCGTGACAAAACTATCGCCGGCCTTCTTAGCAACTTCTTCCGCCTGGCTTAAAACTTTGGATAAATTGGTCGAGATAAACACTTGGCCGGCGCCGTCGCCTTGAACTTCCGGCACGCGCTTTAACTCGGCGAGCACATCTTGGAAAGCTTGTTTCGCATCGCCGCCAGCTGCGTTGATGAGCCCTGCCGCCATACCCTCTTTGTCTTCAAGAAGGACTTTTAAGATATGTTCCGGCAAGAGTTGTTGATGGCCTGAGCGCGCCGCCAACCCTTGGGCCGACTGCATAAAGCCGCGCGAACGCTCTGTATAATTCTCAAATTCCATTCTCACTTACCTTTCTAGTGACAAGGTATCATGCGCCTAAATCTTCGGCCGCATTCAACCCCTCAAAGGATGTGTAACTTTTTGTTTTCATTACCTTCTATGGGTTTTATATGGACCAAATGAGGCTAGCCGCAAGAGCTGAAAAAGGATACCAATGTTTTGCCGAAAAACATATTGCAAATGCACGGATATAAATGTGATGAATAGAATTGAAAGTCTCTATCGCTACCCCATAAAAGGCCTCTCCGGCGAACGAATGGAGAGCATCTCTTTGACGGCGGGAGAGGTTGTCCCTGGCGACCGGGAATATGCATTTGCCCGGGCGGGCGTGACGTTTGATCCGGATAATCCGGAATATCTGCAAAAGACAAATTTTCTCGCCCTCGTGCGAGATGAGCAATTGGCAGCGTTTGAGACGCGGCTTGATGCAAATTCAAAAACGCTTTTAATTTTGCGCGAAGGCGAGGTTTTGCTCGAAGCGGATTTAGAAAACCCGGCGGATTGCGAGACGGCGGCTGAATTTTTCAGAGAACAGCTCGATATCTTGCCAGAAAGTCAGCCGCGTCTTGTTCGTGCAACCGGCGGAACCCGCGGTCATTCCTTCTCGGATGTGCCTTATAAAGCTATTTCACTGATCAGCTTGTCGTCAATTCAGGAATTGGGTGAAAATATTGGCACCGAAATTGATCCCATTCGATTTCGCGGCAATATAAATTTCGAAGGTGACGCTCCTTGGCTGGAATTCGATTGGATTGACCGAGATCTGCGCATCGAAGAGGTGGTCTTACATGTATTTAAAAGAACCCAACGCTGCGCGGCAACGACGGTTAATCCAAAAACCGCTGTCAGGGATATCAACGTGCCGCGTGAGCTTCATATGAATTACCAGCATATGGATATGGGGATTTACACCGAAGTTCTTAGGGGCGGTGAAATAAAAATCGGTGATGAAATCGAATTGATCTAGAAAAAATTACGTGGCTGCAGGTTCTTGCGTGTCGCCAGTCTCATCATCTGAGTTGTCAGTTTCTTCGGCAGCTGCCTCAACGGGAGCTTCATCTTGATTATCCGATGAAGCCTGTTCGACAATTTCCGGCTGTTTACCAACGAGAAACTCTGCTTCAATTTTGGGTTCACCTTCAACCGAATTTTCAGTCGCTTCAGTATTTGCCTGAACATTTTCTTCGACATTTTCTTGAGCATTTTGCTGGTTTCCAGCGTTCTCAGCATTATTACCGGCGTTATTGTTGCGACCATTTCCACGGTTATTATTGCGATTGCGACGACCGCGACCTCGGTCATTTTGACCGTTGCCGTCAGCGCGTTGCTCACCTTGGCCTTCTTTTTGAGCTTCTTTCTGAGCTTGAGCCTCGGCATTCGCATTTACAATGCGATAAAAGTGCTCGGCGTGCTGGAAGTAATTCTCGGAAGCAATGCGATCATCTGCAGATAAGGCGTCGCGCGCTAAAGCGAGATATTTTTCACAAACTTGGCTGGCATTTCCGCGAATTCGACCGTCCGGTCCACCGCTGTCATAGTTACTGTTTCTGCCAGGTTGTCTTTTTCCGTTACCACGCCCTCGCGAGCGCCGGGAATTGGAACCTTGTTTCATTGTGTCATGACTTCACTGTTTAATTTCGCTGAATATGCCCCCACCCAAATGAACTGACCTTGTATATTTACCCATTAAAATTATGGTCCTTTGACCGTGGGTGACGCTATCAGTTCTTCTCAGCGTTTGGGGATTTTAAGGCGGCTGCTAAACTTAAAACCATCTAAATGGTGTTGGCAGCACAACCAACACCCTCAACCTAATGATCTCTGCGAAATTTTCAAACTTTAATTTGATTAATTTTTTATGAAATTTAGACTGTTGCTAAGATGCAACGCTCAACATATGCGATATCTCTATGTGTGCTGCATTCTTTAAAGTTGTATTTGGTGAAAATTTCTTTGATATCAAAGGCTTGTCCAAGGCCAATTTCGACCGCCAAGAGCCCATCTTGGCTAAGATGAGGGCGGCTTTGCTCGGCAATTGTTCGGTAAGCTGCAAGTCCATCCACGCCTCCTGAAAGCGCTAAATGAGGTTCAAATAGGGCCACATCGGGTTCGAGGGTCTCAATTTCTGTCTCAACGATATAGGGCGGATTGCTGACAATAACGTCAAACCTGTCTTTGATGTCGGTCATCCAATTACCTTCGACGAACCGGGCGCGTTTCGCTAAATCCAAAATTTCTGCATTTTCCGCTGCGATCAAGCAGGCATTGGGATTGATATCGATGCCCAATCCGTGCGCGTTTGGAAGTTCCGATAAGAGTGCCAGCAGAAGACACCCACTCCCTGTTCCCAAATCCAATATTGAAAGAGCGGCTTTTTTGTCAGGAATGGTTTCAAGCACTGCCGATATCAGCGTTTCGCTGTCAGGCCGGGGAATTAATGTCTCCCGGGAGACTTTAAAATCAAGGCTCCAAAACTCTTTTGTGCCAGTGATGTAGGCAATGGGTTCGCTCTTTTTGCGGCGTTTGATCAATTCCTGCAAATGCGCGGCAGTTTCCGCCGTTATTTCATCTTCTGGATGACCAATGATGCGTGTCTGATCGATGCCCGCCGCGTGCGCCATCAGCATCCGGGCTTCCAGCCGCGGCTCTTCGATACCGGCAGCGGCCAATTCATCGGTCAGATGTTGGTAGAGAGCACCAATCGTTGAAGACGCGCTCACGAGAATTCGGCGAGACGGGCGGCCTGATCCTCGGCTTGCAAGGCATCAATCACCTCATCAAGATCGCCTTCCATGGCGCGATCCAGTTTGTAGAGCGTGAGATTAATTCGGTGATCTGTGATGCGGCCTTGCGGAAAATTATAGGTGCGGATGCGTTCAGATCGGTCGCCAGAGCCGACCTGATTTTTACGATCCGCTGCCCGCGCAGCATCCTTTTCCTTGCGCTCGGTTTCGTACAATTTTGCCCGCAGCATTTTCATCGCCTGGGCACGGTTTTTATGTTGAGATTTTCCGTCCTGGCATTGCACAACAATATTAGTCGGCAGATGGGTGATGCGGATGGCGCTGTCGGTTTTGTTGACGTGCTGGCCGCCGGCGCCTTGGGCGCGGTAGGTATCGATCCGCAAATCCTTTTGATCGATTTGAACATCAACTTCTTCTGCTTCCGGTAGAACAGCGACGGTTGCAGCCGAAGTATGGACCCGGCCTTGCGACTCTGTTGCCGGCACGCGTTGCACCCGGTGAACACCAGATTCGAACTTAAGTTTGGCAAAAACCCCTTTGCCGGTGATGTTGGCCGATGCTTCTTTATAGCCACCGATACCTGTTTCATTGATATCAATCGGCTCAAATTTCCATTTGTGCTGTTCGGCATAGCGTTGATACATGCGGAATAATTCGGCGGCGAAAAGCGCCGCCTCATCGCCGCCGGTACCGGCGCGGACTTCCAAGATCGCGTTTTTTTCATCGGCTTCGTCTTTCGGAATGAGCAGAAGCTGAATTTCGCGTTCTTTTTCAGGGATTTTGTGCTTGAGTTCACGGAACTCTTCTTCCGCCATGGTTCGCATTTCACCGTCGGTTTCCGGATCAGCGATGAGTTCCGCCAGATCCTGAATTTCGGCTTCCATGGCTCGAAACTCTTCAACGCCTTTAACCACCTCTGTCAGATCAGCGAACTCTTTGGAAATGCGTTGCAGTTCCTGGCTATCCATATTGGTTTGGGTGGCCAGCATATTCTGCAATTCATCATGCCGTGCAACGACGCGATTTAGGTTTTCAACGATGCTCATAGGTTAGGTATCTTTGGGTAAATTTTTAAGGCGCTGCAACAGCAATTTAGTTGCTTTTTC
>CAJXJM010000252.1 GCA_913054205.1 uncultured Rhodospirillaceae bacterium | reverse complement strand
GCGAAGGTGGCCGAACCGTTGGTGCCGGTGTCGTCGCTGAAATTATCGAATAAGAAACTGCTTAACGGCGCTCCATGAAGGGGCGCCGCTCGCATTACACTATTGAAGATTTGGATTTAGGATATGGCAGACAGTCAGAACATACGGATAAGATTAAAAGCGTTCGATCACCGAGTGCTTGATTCCTCGACCTTGGAAATTGTGAATACCGCCAAGCGGACAGGGGCTCAAGTGCGGGGACCAATCCCTCTGCCTACCAAGATCGAAAAATATACAGTGTTGCGCTCGCCCTTCATTGATAAAAAATCGCGTGAACAGTTCGAGATACGGACCCACAAACGGGTGCTTGATATTCTTGATCCCACGCCAGAAACGGTTGATGCATTGATGAAACTGGACCTCGCGTCCGGCGTCGATGTTGAGATCAAACTCTAGGTGGATGAACCCATGAGAACCGGTCTTATTGCTCAAAAACTCGGAATGAGTGCCCATTTTGCAGATGATGGTCGCCACATTCCTGTAACGGTGCTGAAGGTCGATAACTGTCAGGTTATTGCTCAGCGCACCGAAGAAAAAGATGGCTACACGGCTGTTCAGCTTGGCGTTGGTGAAGCGAAAGTTAAAAACGTATCGAAGCCGATGCGCGGTCACTTTGCTAAATCAAAAGTTGAACCTAAAAGCCAAGTTTTTGAATTTCGTGTAACCGACGATGCGATGATTGATGTTGGTGTTGAGCTGACAGCCGATCATTTCGTTGCTGGCCAGTATGTCGATGTTGTTGGCACCACCCAAGGTAAAGGTTTTGCCGGTGCGATGAAGCGTCATGGCTTCAAAGGTCTTCGCGCATCACACGGTGTGTCGATCTCTCACCGCTCGCATGGTTCAACCGGTCAGTGTCAGGATCCTGGTAAAGTTTTTAAAGGCAAGAAAATGGCGGGTCATATGGGTGCTTCCCAGGTGACAGCCCAGAGCCTTGAAATTGTATTAACTGACGCAGAGCGCGGCATCATTATGGTTAAAGGTGCAATTCCTGGATCCAAAGGTGGTTACATCCTCGTCAAAGACGCCCTGAAAAAAGCGTTGCCAGATGATGTGCCGATGCCAGCGGGTATTCGCGGCGGTGCAACGCCGACTGAAGAAGAAGCTCCAGCAGATGAGGCGGCTCCGGAAGAAGTAGTTGAAGAAACTGCAGCTGAGGAAGTTGTGGAAGAAGCAGCTCCCGCTGAGGAAAATACTGAAGCACCAGCCGACTCTGGCGACGATGCTGAGAATAAGGACTAAGACCAATGAAGTGTCCGGTAATAGATATATCTAATAAGAAGGTTGGGGACATCGATCTCGATGAAACCGTCTTCGGTGCGCCATCCCGGCCCGACATTTTGTCGCGCATGGTTAACTGGCAGCTTGCCAAACGGCAGGCAGGCACTCACAAAACCAAACAGCGTGCTGAGATCAAAGGTTCAACGGCTAAACCGTTTAACCAAAAAGGTACCGGCCGTGCGCGTCAAGGTGACAAAAAAGCGCCGCATATGCGGGGCGGCGGCGTGGCTTTCGGTCCTGTTGTTCGCTCTCATGCGCTTAGCATGCCAAGGAAAGTACGCCAATTGGCACTGCGCACAGCTCTTTCGGCCAAGCAAGCGGACGGCAAATTGATCGTTCTCAGCGAAGCCAAAGCGAAATCTGGCAAAACATCTGAGCTCGCCAAGAAAGTCAAAAAATTGGGGTGGGACTCAGTGCTTATCATTGATGGCACAGAGGTTGATCAAAACTTTGGACTGGCAGCACGCAACATCAAAGGTATCGATGTGTTACCGCAGCAAGGCGCCAATGTTTATGACATTTTGCGTCGCGACACTTTGGTTTTGACCAAGGATGCGGTCGAAAAATTAGTGGAGCGCCTCAAATGAGCAAGCACAGTCATCTAGGCAAAAACGTGAAATTGAGCAAAGAACGGATGTATGAACTTATCCGCTCGCCAGTCATCACGGAAAAATCGACGATCATCTCTGAGCACAATCAAGTGACTTTTAGAGTGCCGCTTGAATCTACAAAGCCAGAGATCAGAGCCGCTGTTGAAGGTTTGTTCGACGTCAAAGTGAAAGCGGTCAATACGATCGTGCAAAAAGGTAAAGTGAAACGTTTCCGGGGTCATCTTGGTAAACGCTCTGACTACAAAAAAGCAATCGTGACGTTGGTAGATGGTGATTCCATCGACATCACGACGGGAGTATAGAGATGGCGCTTCGACATTATAAGCCGACTTCTCCGTCACGCCGAAATCTGGTTCTGATTGACCGTTCCGATCTTTGGAAAGGCAAGCCGGAAAAGAGCCTCACTGAAGGTTTGTCCAGTAAAGGTGGTCGGAATAACGCAGGCCGTATCACGGCGCGCAGGCGCGGCGGCGGACATAAACGCCGCTATCGCATCATTGACTTTAAACGTCAAAAGTATGATGTGCCGGCGACAGTAGAGCGCATTGAGCATGATCCAAATCGGAGCGCGTTCATCGCCCTGATCACCTATGAAGATGGTGAAAAAGCATACATCATTGCGCCGCAGCGTTTGCAGCCTGGTGATACTGTTATTTCCGGTGAGAGGGTTGATATCAAACCTGGTAACGCTTTGCCGATGGCAAATATTCCGGTTGGTACGATCATTCACAATGTTGAACTTAAAGTTGGCGGCGGCGCTCAAGTAGCCCGTTCAGCCGGCACTTATGTTCAGTTGATTGGTAAAGACCAAGGCTACGCTCAGCTTCGCATGAACTCCGGTGAAATCCGGATCGTTCGAGCCGAATGCATGGCGACAATTGGTGCTGTTTCCAATCCTGATAAAGCAAATATCAAACTTGGTAAGGCGGGTCGTAAGCGCTGGTTGGGCAAACGCCCGGCCGTTCGTGGTGTTGCGATGAACCCGGTTGATCACCCCCATGGTGGTGGTGAAGGCCGGACTTCCGGTGGCCGTCATCCGGTGACCCCATGGGGTAAACCAACCAAGGGTAAACGCACACGTAACAACAAAAAAACCGATCGGCTTATTATCCGCCGTCGGAAACGTTAAGGAGAGATCGTGGCTCGTTCAGTTTGGAAAGGACCGTTCGTTGATTCTTATCTGCTTAAGAAAGCAGAGGTTTCACGCGCATCTGGTCGTAACGATGTGATCAAAACTTGGTCTCGTCGCTCGACTGTTTTACCGCAATTCGTTGGCTTGACCTTCGGTGTCTATAACGGTCGGAAATTTATCCCCGTTCTCGTAACCGAAGATATGGTTGGCCACAAAATGGGTGAGTTTTCCCCAACGCGGACATATCTCGGCCACACGGCTGACAAAAGAGGAAAGAGGGAATAGTCATGGGCAAAAAAGCAGCGCCCAGAAGGTTTGCGGACAATGAAGCCATAGCTTATGGCAAAATGATCCGCACCTCGACGCAAAAAATTAATTTGGTGGCAGAAAGCATTCGCGGCAAGTCTTGCGAATCTGCATTGAACGATTTGACATTTTCAACGCGCCGGATTGCCGTTGAAGTCAAAAAAGTTCTTCAATCAGCCATCGCCAACGCCGAAAACAACCAGCAGCTCGATATCGATCGTCTGTATGTTGCCGAAGCAAGCGCAGGCCGCGCATTTGTAATGAAACGCTGGCGTCCACGGGCTCGTGGTCGTACCGGCAAAATTTTGAAACCGTTCAGCAACTTGACCATCGTGGTTCGCGAACGTGAGGAGACTGCGTAATGGGTCAAAAAGTAAACCCGATTGGCTTTCGCTTAGGTATCAACCGTACGTGGGATTCCCGCTGGTACGCCGAAGGCAGCAATTATGGCGATCAATTGCATGAAGATCTGGCAATTCGCGAGTTTTTGCAAGAGCGCTTGAAACAGGCGGGTCTCAGCAAAGTCATTATCGAACGCCCGGCAAAACGTGCTCGGATCACAATCCATACAGCGCGTCCTGGTGTGGTTATCGGTAAAAAAGGTGCGGATATTGAAACGCTTCGTTTGGAGCTTTCGAAACGTACCGGTGGTGATGTCAGCTTGAACATCGTTGAAATTCGTAAACCCGAAATTGACGCGGCTTTGATTGCTGAAAATATTGCCCAGCAATTGGAGCGTCGTATCGCTTTCCGCCGTGCAATGAAGCGCGCTGTTCAATCAGCTATTCGTTTGGGCGCTCAAGGTATTCGGATTAACTGTGCTGGTCGTTTGGGCGGTGCTGAAATTGCGCGGACGGAATGGTACCGCGAAGGTCAGGTTCCACTTCATACATTTCGTGCCGACATTGATTATGGTGTTGCACGGGCAAAAACAACCTACGGCATCTGCGGTGTAAAGGTCTGGGTCTATAAGGGTGAAATTCTTGCTCACGATCCCATGGCGCAAGACAAAAAAGCGCAAGACCAGCAGCCGTCCCGGTAAACGATAAGTAATTTGAATTTTATTGACTAAGAAAGTCTAAAGCAATGTTGCAACCAAAACGCACAAAATTCCGGAAAGCCCATAAGGGGCGAATTCATGGAAATGCTAAAGGCGGCTTCTCTCTTAATTTTGGAGCCTACGGCCTTAAAGCTATGCAGCCAGCCCGTA
>CAJXJM010000251.1 GCA_913054205.1 uncultured Rhodospirillaceae bacterium | reverse complement strand
GCATCGGCTATTGGCCTTATGGCATCGAGCAAATCCGATTAGCTTGTTTGGAGAATAACATCCATCTCGCTGTCGTACCGGGAGACGATACGCCTGATCCCGAACTCAACGAACAATCAACGCTTAATCCCGAGGCTTGCCATCGCCTTTGGCAATATTGCGCACAAAGCGGCTCGGACAATATTGAGAATTTTTTAAATTATGCCAGTTCGCTAATCGGCACTGAAAAAGAGTGGGTTGAGCCAGCTCCTTTAATGCGGGCCGGATTGTATTGGCCCCATAGTGCGTTGCCAGATTTGAAAGAAGTTCAAAAACACTGGCAGGAAGGCCAACCGGTCAACGCGATCGTTTTTTATCGGGCATTGGTGCAAACCTCTGATCTTGCGCCCATAGATGCGCTGATCGAGAGCCTGCAAGCGAAAGGCCTCAACCCATTGCCGATTTTTGTCGGTAGCCTCAAAGACCCGACATCAGCCGAAATTGTTAAAACACTGATCGCCGAGACCTCACCGGACATTATTTTAAACTGCACCGGCTTTGCGGTGTCATCGCCCGGCAAAGACAGCATTGGTACACCCTTTAGCGCGGCCGACTGCCCGGTGCTGCAAGTTGTGTTGTCTGGCGGCACATTTGAGGATTGGGACGACGGCAGCCGCGGTCTCGCGCCAAAAGACCTCGCGATGAATGTCGCTTTGCCTGAGGTCGATGGCCGGCTGATCAGCCGGGCTATATCTTTTAAAAAGAGCGTTCAGTTTGATGATGCGACTGAGGTCGCCGTGATTAAACATGAGCCAGTTGCAACGCGGGTTGATTTTGTTACGGACCTTGCCGCTTCTTGGACGCGCCTTCGCCGAACTCAATCAAGTGACCGCCGGGTGGCTGTCGTTGTGGCAAATTATCCCAACAAAGACGGGCGGCTCGGCAATGGGGTCGGGCTCGATACCCCGGCAGGCGTGGCGGCTGCATTTAAACGCATGAGTGATGATGGCTACGCGCTTGGCGAAAATTTTCCGGCCTCCAGCAAAGAGATAATGGATCACTTGTTGGCGGGCCCGACCAATGCTGCGGGAGAAAGAATTGGCGGCGAGGCGTATTTGATTGAAGATTATCTGGGTTTTTTCAACGCGCTACCCAAGGCCGTGCAAGACGAAATCACCGAGCGCTGGGGCGCGCCCCAGGATGATCCCTTTGTGACAGGTGAGCATTTTGTTCTCCCTGCCCATATCTATGGCAATGTGGTCTTGGCCGTGCAGCCGGCGCGAGGCTACAACATTGATCCAACGTCGTCGTACCATGATCCTGATCTCGTGCCACCGCATGGTTATCTCGCGTTTTATGCCTGGCTCAGGTGCGAGATGGATATCCACGCGATTATTCATTTTGGCAAACACGGCAATCTCGAATGGCTGCCGGGTAAAGCCTTAATGCTGGATGAAAACTGTTACCCCGAGATTGCGCTCGGCGCGTTGCCGCATCTTTATCCGTTCATCGTCAATGATCCAGGCGAAGGCACCCAGGCCAAACGACGCTCTCAAGCCATCATCGTTGATCATTTGACGCCGCCGCTGACGCGCGCTGAAAGCTACGGGCCGCTCCGTGATCTCGAACAATTGGTCGATGAATATTATCAGGCAGCCGGCATGGACCCGAGACGTCTCAAGATATTGAGCGAGGAAATTCTCGAACTTAGCCAGCGGATTGGCCTCGATAAGGATGTCGGCATTGTAAAATCGGACGATGAAAACGCAGCGCTATCCAAGATCGACAATTATCTCTGCGAGCTTAAAGAAATGCAGATCAGGGATGGCCTTCACATTTTTGGGCAATCGCCGGCTGGCAGTCAGGAAACCGATCTACTTGTCGCGCTCACCCGCTTGCAGCGTGAAGATGGAAAAGCTGAGAATGCATCGCTCATTCGAGCGCTTGCTGCTGATCTCGGCTTGGATGGTTTTGATCCGCTCGATTGTGAGATGGGTGCGGCGTGGAAAGGTGAGAGACCTAGCGAGCTCGCCAATTTTGACGGCGACTGGCGCAGCAACGGCGATACGGTTGAGCGTTTGGAATTGCTGGCAATCGACTTGGTGAATGGCTCTTTTCAGCCAAAATCCGAATGGGTCAACTCTACCCATGTTCTCGGTTTCATTCAAAATCACTTGAGGCCAACCATCGCTGATTGTGGTGAGCAAGAGCTCGTTGGCTTAATGCGGGGGCTCAACGGTTCTTTTGTGCCGCCCGGCAGTAGTGGTGCGCCGACCCGAGGACGCTTGGATGTTCTGCCGACCGGGCGAAATTTTTACTCGGTCGATGTGCGTGCAGTACCCACCCCCGCAGCTTGGAAGCTTGGCTGGAAATCAGCAACGTTGCTGATTGAGCAACATTTTCAGGAGCACGGCGAATATCCCAAACGCCTCGCGATGAGTGCCTGGGGAACGGCCAATATGCGCACCGGTGGCGATGATATCGCCCAAGCTCTGGCGCTGATGGGGGTGCAGCCTCAATGGGATAAACAAGCCAATCGGGTCACCGGCTTCGAAGTGATGCCATTGACGGTGCTGGGGCGTCCGCGCGTCGACGTCGTGTTTCGAATTTCCGGTTTTTTCCGGGATGCTTTTCCGAGCCAAGTTGATTTGCTCGACAGTGCTGTCCGCGCCGTTGCATCTCAAGACGAATCCGAATACGACAATCCGTTGGCGGCGCAGGCTCAAAAGGATAGGGCCGCTTTTGTCGCCTCGGGCTCAAGCGAAGAAGACGCCACCCGCCGCGCCGGGTTTCGCGTTTTCGGCTCCAAGCCGGGCGCGTATGGGGCAGGGTTGCAAACGCTGATAGATGAAAAGTGTTGGGAGACGGATGAAGATTTGTCCCGCGCCTATGTTGCTTGGGGAGGTTACGCCTACGGTGATGGTGCCGAAGGCGAGGCTGAAAACAACCTCTTCGAAGCCCGCCTTAAAGGCGTTGAAATCGTCGTCCACAACCAAGATAACCGTGAGCACGATATTTTGGACAGCGATGACTACTACCAGTTTGAAGGTGGTATGACGGCGGCGGTGCGTGAACTCTCAGGCGCGCAGCCCACCATATATCACAATGATCACAGTCGTCCCGACACGCCCAAAATTCGCACCCTTCAGGAAGAAATCGGCCGCGTTGTGCGCGCTCGGGCGGCCAATCCTAAATGGATCGAAGGCGTGATGCGCCACGGCTACAAGGGCGCGTTTGAGATCGCCGCGACGGTCGATTATCTGTTTGCTTTTGCCGCGACGGCCAAAGTTGTTGAAGACCATCACTTTGATCAATTGTTCGAAGCCTATCTCGAAGATGAAAACGTGCGCGACTTTATCGCTGAAAACAACGCGCCGGCTTTGCAGGAAATTGCCGAGAAGTTTGAGGAAGCCATTGAGCGTGACTTCTGGCATCCGCGGTCGAACTCGGTTGGAGATTTGCTGGCGAAATTGCGCCACAATGTTGAAAGGGAATTGGTATGAGTGACGAACTCTCAGAAGAAGAACTAAACGCGCGGGCCAATGAAAAGCGCCGCAAGCACAAAGCAGCCAAAGATAAAATTCTCGCCACCAAAACCAAAGAAGGCGGTTTGCTGGTCGTTCACACCGGCAAAGGCAAGGGCAAGACGACGGCGGCGATGGGGATTGTATCCCGCTGCATCGGTCACGGCATGAAAGTCGGCATTGTGCAATTTGTTAAAGGTAAATGGGAAACCGGCGAGCGCGTGGTGCTGGAGGCTTTCCCGGAGCTTGTCACCATCACCGCAATGGGCGCGGGCTTTACCTGGGAAACGCAAGATAGAGCGCGCGATATCGAGGCCGCGAATGCGGCTTGGGCGCGGGCTAAAGAAATGATTGAAGACCCCGAATTAGCGCTCGTACTTATGGACGAGATCAACATCGTGCTGCGCAATGACTATATCGATATCAACGAAGTCGTGGACTATCTCAAAGCCAAGCCCGTTGACATGCATGTTATCTGCACCGGGCGTAATGCAAAACCGGAACTGATCGAAATTGCTGATCTGGTCACCGAAATGACTGAGATCAAACATCATTTTCGGGATGGATATAAAGCGCAGGCCGGGATCGAGTTTTAACGAATGTCGTCGCTCATGTTCCAGGGGACAGGCTCAGATGTCGGCAAATCACTTGTCGTCGCCGGTCTCTGCCGGGCGCTGATCAAACGCGGGATGACGGTCAGGCCGTTTAAGCCACAAAACATGTCAAACAATGCAGCCGTGACGCCGGAGGGCGGTGAGATTGGCCGCGCGCAAGCCTTGCAAGCCAAAGCCGCGGGTGTTGATCCGCACATTGATATGAACCCGGTGCTCTTAAAGCCGCAATCAGAAATCGGCGCGCAGTTGGTGGTGATGGGAAAAGCCGAGGGCAATTACCCGGCCCGCGACTATCAGGCCAAGAAGCTTGAACTGTTGCCCGTCGTGGTCGAGGCTTTTGAGCGCCTTAAACAAACCGCCGACATTGTGCTCATCGAAGGGGCGGGAAGTGCGGCGGAGGTTAACCTCCGCGAGAACGACATTGCCAATATGGGTTTTGCCGTTGCGACCAAAACGCCGGTCG
>CAJXJM010000250.1 GCA_913054205.1 uncultured Rhodospirillaceae bacterium | reverse complement strand
TTATAGAAACTCCATCACACCGACAAATACTTATCGACGGCGGTCGCGACAACTTTTGATGGCCGCCCAATGGCGCTGAAAGGCAAGGCGGATTACGCCCTTATTGCGGCCGCGACAGCCTCCTTTGTAGGTGGCACAATTTCTGTGATTCTGTTTACCTTATTTGCACCGCCTCTCGCCGAGGTTGCCCTTGCCTTTGGCCCGCCTGAAGAATTTGCTCTCATGATTCTCGCCTTTGCGACTTTCATTGGCCTTGGCGGCGACGATATTCCAAAGACTTTTTTCTCGATATTCATTGGCTTGGTCATGAGCGCCGTTGGTTTGGATATTGTCAGCGGAGAACCGCGTCTCGTCTTCGGCGACATAACCGGCTTTTTCCACGGCATCAACTTCCTGGTTCTCGCCATCGGAATTTATGGCATTGGCGAAATGTTGTGGGTCATTGAAACCAGTAAAGGCAAATCTGTAATTTCTGAAGCTACGGTTTCTTTCAGCCGTACTCTTGATGCCTTAAAGCTTTTAACAAAAACCTGGAAGACAATGGTTATGGGATCCTTCCTCGGTTATTTCGTCGGCATTCTTCCTGCCGCCGGTGCAACGCCGGGCTCGCTGATGGCGTATGGCGTGGCGAAAACGGTTGCCAAAGACCCGGATTCCTTTGGCAAAGGCAACATCAATGGCGTCGTCGCGCCGGAAGCTGCCAATAATGCCGCCAGCACAGGTTCTATGCTACCGATGCTGACGCTCGGAATTCCAGGCTCTCCAACCACGGCCATTTTGCTTGGCGGTATGGTTATTTGGGGATTAGAGCCTGGCCCGATGCTTTTTGTGGAACATAAAGATTTTGTCTGGGGTTTGATTGCCAGCCTTTATTCGGCCAATTTATTTGCCCTCATCATCAACATCATGTTCATTCCGGTCTTTATTTATGTGTTGAAAATGCCCTTTACGGTGCTCGCTCCAATTATATTTATTCTCTGCATCATCGGAGGATATGCGCCCACTCAAAGCATGCATGACGTGTGGCTTATGCTGATATTTGGCGTGGTCGCCTATTTGATGCGGAAGCTGGACTATCCCATGGCGCCCGCGGTTTTGGCGATTGTCCTCGGCCCGCTCGCTGAGCGGAGCATGCGGCAAACGTTAATTGGCTCTCATGGTGACATGTTGATCTTCTTTGAACGGCCAATTTCCGGGACTTTAATGTTTATAGCAATTGCCCTTTTCTTGGCCCCGGTATATGTAATTCTAAAGAATAAATACTTCCCCAAAAAGGAAGCCGTTTAGGACGTTAGAAGGCGCCGGAAACACCCATGAATAAAAACACTAAACCTCGCAATATCCACCCGGGTACAAGCGACAAGAACGCCTTATTTTTCGCCAAGGGCCGCATTTTATCGGCCAGCGACAGCGAAGCGGTTCTAAAAATCATCGGCAACGGCCCCTATGCACGCGACATGCTCATTGAATATTTGCATGCCATTCAAGACCACGAAGGCTGTCTTGCCGCGGGCCATCTGCAGGCCCTCGCTGATGCTCTTAGCCTTCCAATGGCAGAAGTGTATGAGGTCGCAACTTTCTACGCACATTTCGATGTCATCGCCGACGGTGAAGTATCCCCTGAACCTGTCACCATTCGGGTCTGCGACTCAATCAGTTGCGCTCTCGCCAATTCTGAAGAGCTTCTCCAAGCGCTTGAAGCCCAAAACACTACAGGCGTACGAATTCTACGCGCGCCTTGCATGGGTAGATGCGACACGGCCCCGGTCTGTGAAATTGGTCACCGCCATGTTGATCATGCAACGACCAACAATATTCAAGCGGTCTTAGAGAGTAAAAATTTTCATCCAAAAATTCCGGCATACACAGACCTCGCTTCTTATCAAGCCGACGGCGGCTACGAGGTTCTCAATGCCTGCTTGGCTGGTGATCGCATGGTAGAAGATGTGATTGACGTGTTGTCCGGCAGCGAACTCAGAGGCATGGGCGGCGCCGGATTCCCCACCGGACGCAAGTGGAGTTTTGTGCGCGCTGAAGCCAAGCCGCGGTTAATGGCTGTCAATGCCGATGAGGGCGAGCCCGGCACATTTAAGGATCGCCACTATCTGGAAGCCAACCCGCATGGATTTCTGGAGGGCATGTTGATCGGCGCCTGGGCCGTCGAAGCAGAAGAAATCTATATCTATTTGCGCGATGAATATCCGGCAGCGCGCGAAATTCTTTTAAAAGAGATCGCAGCCGTCGAACAGGCGAAACTTTCGCCGCACACCAAAATTCATCTCAGGCGCGGCGCAGGTGCGTATATCTGCGGTGAAGAATCGGCGATGATTGAATCGATCGAAG
The DNA here is from genome assembly GCA_913054205.1 of uncultured Rhodospirillaceae bacterium. Lineage (GTDB taxonomy): Bacteria > Pseudomonadota > Alphaproteobacteria > Rhodospirillales > UBA2165 > TMED23. The sequence goes on along the minus strand of CAJXJM010000250.1, from coordinate 2,247 downwards.
GCAAGCGCGGCCTTCCCCGCCATCGCCCGCCTTATGTCTCACAGGTCGGACTGTTTGGAAAATCCACTCTGGTTAATAATGTCGAGACACTTTATTGGGTCCCTCAAATTCTCCAGAACGGTGCAGAATGGTTCAGCTCGCAAGGCAAAAACGGCACCGAGGGGCTCCGAAGTTACTCGGTATCTGGACGGGTCAAGGAACCCGGTGTGAAACTTGTGTCAGCCGGCATTACCGCCAATGAGCTAATCGAACAGCATTCCGGCGGCATGCAGGATGGCCACACCTTCAAGGGCTATCTCCCCGGCGGAGCATCCGGCGGAATTTTGCCGGCAAATATGGCGGATTTGCCGCTCGACTTCGGCGAGCTCGAGCAATATGGCTGCCTTGTCGGCTCCCATGCTGTGGTAGTATTCTCCGATCAGGATGATGCTAAAAGCGTGGCGCTCAACCTTATGCAATTTTTTGAAGATGAAAGTTGTGGTCAATGTACTCCCTGCAGGGTTGGCACCGAAAAAGCCGCGCGGCTCATGGAACGAGACGATTGGGATAGTGAAGCACTTGAGGATTTAGCGCTTGTCATGGCAGATGCCTCAATTTGCGGGCTTGGACAAGCAGCCCCCAATCCTTTGCTCTCTGTGCTAAAATATTTCCGAGAAGATCTCGGAGGGAATGATAAATGACCGATAACATCAACTTCGAAATCAACGGACAAAACGTCTTTGCTGAGCCGGGTGAAACCATCTGGCAGGTTGCCGATCGCCTTGGCATCGAGATTCCTCACCTCTGTTATTTGCCGGGCAATAATTATCGCGCCGATGGCAATTGCCGCGCCTGCATGGTTGAAGTGGAAGGCGAACGTGTTCTTGCGGCTTCCTGCATTCGCACCCCCACCGATGGAATGGTTGTCAGCACGACAAGTGACCGCGCTAAAAAATCCCGCGAAATGGTGTTTGAACTATTGCAGGTTGACCAACCTGCTCGTGAAATCTCGCACGATCCAGAGTCTAAATTTTGGGGCTGGGTCGACAAAATGGACCTCGATCCAGCAGATCGTTACCCCACTCACGCTCAACCAGAAGCCGACCCCTCGCACACCGCCATCGCCGTCCATATGGATGCGTGCATTCAATGCAATCTATGTGTCCGGGCCTGCCGAGAAATACAATCCAACGACGTGATCGGCCTCGCCTACCGCGGACATGAAGCAAAAATTGTATTTGATTTTGATACTGATATGGGCAGCTCGACTTGCGTTGCTTGCGGCGAATGCGTCCAAGTCTGTCCAACCGGCGCGCTTATGGAAAGCAATCTCTTAAATGAGCAAGGCGTTAGAACAGAATTTGAAGACCGCACCGTCAAAACGCTTTGCCCTTATTGCGGCGTTGGCTGTCAGACAGATGTCCACATCAAAGACGATAAAATTCTTTATGTAGATGGCCGTGATGGCCCCGCGAATGAGAGCCGCTTATGTGTTAAAGGCCGCTTCGGATTTGACTACGCCCACCACCCAGATCGGTTGAAGGTGCCGCTCATCCGCCGCGAAGATGCACCAAAAGACGCCAACATCGAAATCGCCCAAAATGAAATAGACACCTACTTCCGTGAAGCAACATGGGAAGAAGCCTTAGACCACGCTGCCGGCGGATTGAAGAAAATTTTTGAGCAGAAGACCGGTTCAGGGATCGCGGGTTTTGGCTCCGCCAAATGTTCGAATGAAGAAGCCTATCTGTTCCAGAAATTCATCCGCCAAGGTTTTGGCACCAATAATGTCGATCATTGCACGCGATTGTGTCATGCATCTTCTGTCGCTGCGCTTATGGAAGGGTTGAATTCCGGCGCCGTGACCGCGCCGTTCAAGGCGGCTGAAGATGCCGACTGCATTATCGTTATCGGAGCGAGACCCGCTGAGAATCATCCTGTTGCCGCGACGTACCTCAAGAACGCCGCCAAACGGGGCGCAGAGCTCATCGTTATCGATCCCCGAGGACAGTCGCAAGGCATTGCGCGTAACGCCAGTCATGTATTGCAGTTCAAACCCGGAAGTGATGTCGCGTTACTGAATGCGATGTTACACACCATCGTCACTGAGAATTTGTATGACAAGCAATATGTTCAGGCGAACACCGAAGGCTTCGATGACTTGAAAGACAAAGTCATAGAATTCTCACCGGAAAAAATGGCTGATGTTTGTGGTATCGCTGCCGAAACCATCAAACAAGTTGCCCGCATTTATGCCTCATCAAAAGC
>CAJXJM010000249.1 GCA_913054205.1 uncultured Rhodospirillaceae bacterium | reverse complement strand
CTCTGATTGCTCGATCCAACGTAATTTGGATGACAAAGGAAAGCGCGGGTCCCGCGAAATGGGCGCGGCCATTAAGAAATTAGGCATTCCTGTTGGCGGCATTTTTGCCAGCCCCAAATGTCGCACCCGGGATACGGCGTTGGAAGCCTTTGGACGTGTGGAGAATTTGGGCTTTTTGTTCATCAATCACGGCGGCGCAAAAGATCAACGCCGGGATTTTTTTTGGTACCATTCCTATAAGACGGCAAAAATGTCATCGCTGTTTCTCATGGCTCCCGCATCAAAGTCATGGTCTGGTTTAAACGCGGACCATCTGGACCTTGGAGCGGAGAAATTCACGAAGGCGATGCAATCGTTTTGCAGCCCTTGGGCAACAGTAAATTTAAATTCTTAGCGAAAGTGGAGCCCGAAGACTGGGTCAAGTTCGCCGCAAAATATTAAGCGTGATCAACTTTCCTCGCCCAAAATCATCGCCTCATCTTCGATGAACCAGGCCGGTGTGCGGTAGCCGGCTTTTTTGCGTTTTTTCATGAAGGTCTTAAAGGTCGCAATGCGCTCCGGGTCGCGGTTTTCCCGGTGTTGGTAGGGGCAGACATCGACGCAGATGTGACAGTATTCCTCCCTAAATCTTGAGGCTTCGAAACATTTTGGGATATCCACCTGCCAGCGTTTAATGCCGTCGGTGACAATGAAATCATCAGCAGGCTTTATGGCCCCAGGAGGACAATTATTTTCGCAAATACGGCAGCTCTCGCAAGTGTTTTGGACCCCAAATATATTAGGCAGGTTCGGAACAATCGGTGCATCGGTGATAACGAAGCCGGGCCTAAATCCAGCGCCAAATTTGGGATGAATTAAACTGCCATGTTTGCCAAGCTCTCCCATGCCGCAGGCATTGAGCGCCGGGATAGCCTGAACTTCACCGGTGCCATTGTGATCAGCGACAGCTGAAAAGCCGAGCCCGCGAATATAGGCAGCAAGCTCGGTCGAAACGCGGGCGCATTCAACATAGACCTCAAAGGCTTCTTTTTCGACGGCGAGAGCACCTTCCAGCACTTTCGAATAATCCTCGGCGACAATAGCCGAAATGATATAGCGCTGCTCGAACTCAAAGCCGACATTGATCATGATCGGGGTGAGTTCGGCAAACCCGATATCACTACCACCGATTTCCAATCCTTTGGCTTTGATGAGGGCGGTCAGATGATCCGGGTCATTGCCTTCAGTCTGATCGGCATTTACCGGGCCATCTCGATCGGGCGCATAGGCCATCCAACGCTGCATGCATTCGTTTAAATCAAACTTCGCTTCCTTTTTGGGATTGCTGCGATAGAACGGGATTTCCGAAAAGCCCTTTTGCTTTGCAATCTCCTGGACCAACGGATCGTTCGGGCCGCCCAGCCTATATTCTGATGTGCCTTTCATGCAGCAACGGTAGCACCGGTACTATGCATCAGCAAGTTGGGTATTGGCTTAGAGCGCCTTTCGCCAAAACCACCAAATTAAAGCAGTGCCAGCCATGCCGATTGCAACATATAAATTAACCGTCGTTTGAAAGCCAATTCTGTCAATGAGAAAGCCGGTGCCCAATAGCCCAAGCGGCACGCCGTAGATGGCCAATATGCGGACGCCAATCACGCGGCCTCTGATTTGATTATTTAGCTGAGCGATTAGAACCACCGACAGCGACACCATCCCCATCGAGTGGACAATGCCCATGATAAAGAGGGCGAAGAGGCCGTTGATCTTGGTTTCCATCGCGGCGAATACGACCAGCATCACATACCACAACAGAATATTGATAAAACTGAACTTCGCTGAATGGGTGCGTTTTCCTGCGACGCCGACAATGAGAGAGCCGATAAAAGCGCCGGTGCCAAAGCTCGCCACAATATGTCCCAACCCTATTTCATTGATCTGGTAAATCTCTTTCGCGACATAGGGCAGAAGACCATGCGAAATTGGGAATGCCGTTAAGTTTATTAAGAAGGCCAACCACATGATTGCCAGCACACCTGGCGTATTTCGAATGTAACCGAGGCCTTCTTTGAAATCTTTCCACTGGGATGTCGGAGCGGCGGCACCAGCATCAACATTGTGGTGGACGTTAGAGACACCGGTGGTCAGGAGAAAACTGATAAGATAAACCACGGTGACAAAAACGTAAGCGTAACCAATCCCCCAAAAGGCGAAAATACCTGCGCCCGCCAGCGCGCCAAACACCCGGGCAGAATCCATTGACATACGCGTGAACCCAAGTGCATTTGCCAAACTATCCGCGGGCATGGTGTCGCCGATGAGAGCTTGCCGCATCACTAAGTCCGAAGGTCTGAGCATGCCATTTAAAAACGCGATAGCGAATACATGGTAGGGCGTCAGCTGATCCAGAAAGGCGAAGATCATCATTGCGATTGCCAAAATCACAAAACAAAAGCGCATCGTGCAAAAAACTTTTCGGCGCCCTAAACGATCTCCCATAACACCGAGCCACGGGGCGATCAACGTTCCCATGAACTGGAGCGCCGCAAAAGCGGTCAGCAGCAGAACCGATTTGGTCTCGACCAGAATGTACCAGCCGAGAATAATGGTCTCCATTTCAAACGCCCAGGATGCAAACACGTCTGCTGGCCATTGAAAGCGATAGCTTCGAACCTTGAAGGCGATGAGAGGCGCAAAGTCGCGCATGTAAGAGTTCCCCTGAAAAACCGATCCACTATAAGGGGCAGGTGCCAAACCTCAACGCCAAACGAAATCGAATTTTCAAATAGGATTTAATTTTTTTCAGACCGGGATAACAATTGGGTATTCCCTCCAATAGCTGAGGTGTTGATGGTCAGGGTTAACAGCGATTCGGCAAGGCACATCAGCGTGACGCCTTCTTGGGTCGACAAATCGTACTCGTGGAGAAAGCTGTCTAATCCGGCTGACTTTCGTCGGTGGATGCGTACGTGTTTTAGCAATTGCCGTGCTTGTTTTTAAATTCTTGATTCTGCGGCCTCAGATATTTTTAGATAATCCAGGAGAGTTCTGACAGACCGGGTCTCATCCATGACATAGGCAGCCTGAATCAGGTACCGGTTTTCAACAAGTTTAGGCACTGCGTTACTCTTAGCCATTGGAGCTCCGCGCAATTTTACTTCCTGAGTTTGGATTTACTATAAGGTGCAGCCGTCAAAGCTCAAAGCCAAAGCTCTTGCGCTCATCAGCCTTGCAAAGCCAAGAATGCATCGCCATTCTTTGCAGAGATTTGGAATAATAAAGGCCTCACCGAATGAAATTTTCCCATTTTTCTCATGTCTGGGCTAAGCCCAACATGACCCCGCATGAGCGATACCAGCAGTTGTGGCGGGAATTAGAGCTTTGCGATACGCTAGATTATGATTTTGGTTTTTGCGTCGAACATCATTTCCGGCCAGATGAAAGTTGGATGTCATCGCCGAGCCTCTACACGGTTGGCGCCGGCGCACGTACTAAAAATATGCGAATTGGTCCAATGGGCTATGTCGTGCCGCTTTATAATTCACTGCGCCTGGCTGAAGAAATAGCGATCTGTGATCAAATGGTCGGCGGACGCATGGAGGTTGGATTGGTACCCGGCATCAATCCGATTTATTTTGGACCCTTTGGCCTGGATTATGCGGACCGAAAATTACCGACGCTGGAATATGTTGCGTATTTGCGGGCAGCGTTTGGCAAACAGCCGTTCTCCTTCGAGGGCGAAATTCATCAGGCAGAAAACGTGACGCTCGCAGTGCCGCCCGCTCAGACACCACACCCGCCGCTTTGGATGATGAGCCGGGACCCAGAGACCTTGGAATTTTGTGCGGCCAATGGGATCAGTACCGGATATTTTTTGGTTTATCCGCAGCAAGAAGCCGCTGCGCGCTACCGGGTGTATTTGGCGGATTGGGAAAAGGCGGGTTGGGATTTTAAACCTAATATCGCGTATTCCACCGTCGTCTATGTTGATGAGACCGATGAGAAAGCGCTTAAAAATGGACTTGAACGCGCCAGTATGGCCTATGAAGGGCTCCTGCCGCCGGGAGCGCCGGGCGAAAATTTTGTAGATCGCGTTGAAAATTTTGCCGCAAGATTCAAAGACCGGAATGAACCTGGAGCCTATGACATCATCAGCAATTTGTTTAATCCTGAATATTTGCTGAAAAACAATCTGATATTTGTTGGCTCACCAGAAACCGTGGCGGCAAGGCTCAAAGAAGCCAGCGTCAACGGCATGTTCAATAATTTCATGGGCGAGTTTAATTTTTCTGATTTACCGGAAGACGATCTCATGCGTTCGATCAGGCTGTTCGGCGAGGAAGTTATCCCTGCGCTTCGAAGTTTTGAGCCTTTTTGATCAGCCCAAGACTTCCTTCAGCGTTGCCAGACAGACAGTATTATCTTCTTCCCGGCCAACGGTAATGCGAATGTGGTTTTCATATCCAATATCTGACCAAGCATTTATTTGAACGCCTTTGTCGAGCATCTGAGTTACGCAATCGCGACCATTCATCGGGATGGGCGTGGAAACACAATTTACAACAGATGGAATTGGCTCAAGTCCAAGCTCTTTAAGGCCGGTTATAAGTTGGTCCCGTC
>CAJXJM010000248.1 GCA_913054205.1 uncultured Rhodospirillaceae bacterium | reverse complement strand
AGATGAAGCTCGTAAGATCTATTTTGCAATGGATGCAGACCATGATCGCCGTGTATCGCGCGAAGAGTTCCTTAAAAATAAAATCGTCCGCACCAAATCCATCGCAGCGCAGATATTTAAGAAGCTCGATACGAATGGAAATGGCGAACTCAATTTACCGGAATATTTACGAAATTGGAGCCGTTGGGCTCGGAGCGAACGTCATCTGGCGTCGTTGTTCAAATAACTACAAATATTATTTTAATTATTATTTTAATTATTGTTTTTAGCTGAGGGAAAATTAATGAAACAGATTTGGAAAATTGCAATTTTGAGTGCTGGTGGCGCGTTGCTTGCCGTTGGTCCTGCGACGGCTCAATCAAAGGGTGGCACTTTGACCGTCGGCATGGATCGGCCAATGACAGGTTTCGATTCCTCGATGAACCCAAGGCCGGAATACAATAGACGTAACGCCATGCTGCCGATTTATGAAGATCTGTTTAGCACTGGCCGTGACGGTAAAATCGTTCCCGTGCTGGGCGAAAGCATGAAAGCTTCACCAGATCAGAAAACTTGGACTGTTACGTTGAAAAAGGGCATCAAGTTTTCCAATGGTGAGCCGTTCAATGCATCTGCTTATGTTGCACATTTCAAACGTTATCAATCGAGTAAAGCCTGGGGCTTTTTGCGTGGTATGGTCGGCCCGATTAAAACCGTTATTGCCAAAGGCAGCCATACGGTTGAATTTCAAATGCTGCGGCCTTTCCCGGCATTCGCGGCCATTCTTTCAAACCCGGTTTATCCAATGTGGGCAAACGCACCCCAGCATTCTCTAAATGTGGGCAAAGAGCTTAACCGTCAGCCGGTCGGCACCGGCCCTTATATGCTAGAGAAATGGATTCCAGGTGTTTCCATCACTTATGTGAAAAACCCGCATTACCGCGATCCCAGCAAACAGCATCTCGACAAGATCGTCTTTAAAGTCATCAAAGGTGAGTTGCCACGCCTGAACTCGGTTAAAAGCGGCGCCATTGATGTCATGCTGACCCGCGACGGTAAAACCGCCAATCAGGCCAAACAAGACTCGAACCTCCAAGTCCTTACCGAATTGGTTGGTGGCACGACCACCATTGAGTTTAACACCAGCCGCCCACCGCTTAATGATGTTCGAGTGCGCAAAGCCTTGGCTCATGCCGTTAATCGCATGGCCGATTTGAAAGCCTCCAATGATGGTTTTGGCCGGCCTTCAACCGATTGGTTTGGGCCTAGCTCCAAATGGCATTGTGGCGGCAAAACCGGCTATCCGGAATTTAATCCGAGAAAAGCCAAAGGCCTCCTGATGGCCTATGGCAAGCCGGTGAAGTTCAAAATGGTGACCATGCCGATCAAGAATTTTATCGTTGGTGCAAAACTTCACCAAACATTCTGGAAGCGCATGGGTGTTGAAGTTGAGCTCAAAGTCGTGCCGCCAGGACCCGCCTATTTTCGCGCCGTACGGTCCGGTCAATTTGATGCATGGTTGGTGGGCATTTCAGAAGCCGTTGATCCTGGCCTTCAGGCCCAGGCATTTTTCTCTAAGAACCGCGGCAACAGTACCAAGTCCAACTTCCCGGAAGTTGATGCGGCCTTGCAAAAAGCGTGGCGGAGTTTCAAGGATGAAGCGGCACGTAAAGCTGCCTATTGCGGTTACGTAAGTGCGGTCGTGAAGCAACAGCCTATCTTGTTTCGCGCGCACAACAATTTTGCCGTTATCGCCAGTAAAAAAGTGATGGGTTTAAAAAAATCCAATCTGACGATGACGCGTCTGCAAGATACCTGGCTGGCAAAATAAGGCGTAACGAGCAATAGATGTATATTTATATTCGCCGCAAACTCATACATCTGATCCCAATTGCATTTGCGGTGACGGCGTTGAGCTTCTTCTTCATTGACCTGTTACCGGGCGATGTTGCCGATGCTATTGCCGGTATCGGCACGGATAATGCGGTCGTCGATGAGGCGGCGGTTCAAGCCATCCGCAAAGACCTTGGCCTGGATCGCCCCATTGTTGTTCGCTATTTTTCTTGGCTGGGGAACGCTTTTCAGGGTGAGCTTGGCAAATCTTATCAGACGGGACAATTGGTGTCGGACGCCATTGGCCTGAGATTGCCAGTGACATTTCAATTGCTGGCGATGGCCCAGTTTCTAGCCGTCTTATTTGCCATTCCCGCCGGTATCATCGGCGCCTACCGTGCGGGTAAAGTGACCGATAAATTTGTCACAACTCTGACCTTTGCATTTTTGGCGGCGCCCAGTTTTATCATTGCGATTATCTTAGCGTTTTTGTTTGCCGTGATGCTCAACTGGTTTCCAGCCACCGGCTACATTCCTTTCTCTGAAGACCCAATTGGCAATCTGCGGTCCTTCACACTTCCGGCGTTGGCCTTAGCCTTGATCGAATGGCCAATTCTCAGCCGGGTATTGCGCAATGATTTGATTGAAACCTTGCAGGAGGATTTCATATCACTCGCCAAAGCCAAAGGTCTCAGCAATATCTATATACTTTTGCGCCATGCTTTGCGGCCATCTTCATTTACGCTCATCACCATCGTTGGTATTCAACTCGGCAATTTGATCAGCGGTGCCGTTATCGTCGAAAGCATATTCGCGCTGCCGGGCATTGGGTCCCTGTTGGTTGCCTCTATTCATGCCCGTGAAGTTTTAATGGTGCAGGGGATTATTCTGGTGATGGCAGTTGCGTATGTTGCGATCAATCTCGCTGTCGATATTCTCTACGGGGCGCTTGATCCGAGGATACGCCAATGACAGCCGTGTCGGTGCAAGTCGCCGCCTCCAAAAAGCGTAATGAAGGTCTAAATATAGGCTTTTGGCTGCCGGTCGCCTGGATGGGCATTCTTTTGTTTACCGTCGCATTTGCCGATGTGCTTCCCGTGCGCGATCCGACGATAAGCGATTTTACCGCGCTCAAAGCACGTCCAAGCCTGGAGTTCTGGCTCGGCACAGATGTTCTAGGCCGCGATATTTTTGCCCGTGTTATTCATGGCGCGCGCATTTCTCTGACGGTGGGATTTTTTGCCCCAGTTTTTGGCATGATCATCGGCCTGTTTTTCGGCATGATCGCCGGGTATTACCGCGGCAAGTTTGAATCCGTGGTCATCGGTATCGTTGATATCATTTTGGCCTTCCCAAATATTGTGCTCGCCATGTGTATTCTGTTTTTCGCCGGCGCGACAATGATCAATCTGATCATCGTCCTATCAGTGACTTCGATCCCGGCAAATACACGGATTGCACGGGCCTCAACTATGGTTTTTTCTAGCCGCGATTTTGTGCTGGCGGCGCGCGCGCAAGGCTCCTCGGATGTGCGCATTTTGTGGTATGAAATTTTACCGAATATCCTGTTGCCGCAATTGGCTTATATTCTATCTTTTATGTCGATCGTAATCATGATCGAAGGATCGCTCGCATTTCTAGGCGTCGGCATTCCTCCACCAACACCAACTTTGGGAGGTATGATCGCGCAAGGATTTCCTGATATTAATACCGACCCACATATTACGTTTCTACCGGCACTGTTCTTGTTTCTAACCGTGCTGTCGCTCAATCTCATCGGAGATCACCTCCGTAAAAAAATCACCGTGCGCCAAAGTGCGTTATAAATCAAAAAGGGACGATCATGGATGCTTTAGAAAAATTAACCATCAAAGACGAATGCCAGTCGCTGTCTCTGCGCTTTGGCAGACTGCAGGATGAGCGGCGTTATGATGATCTGCCTGAGCTTATGACGCCGGACGGAACCTATACGCGCCTTGGTGAAGAATTATCGATGCCAGATTTTATTGCCTGGGTCGCAACCATGCCGCCCAACAAAACGCGGCACTTTGTGACAGGGACCGATTTCAGCGAGATCAATGAAACCTCGGCGAAAGGGATTACCTATTACACACTCTATCTTTATGGCGGTGACGAAGAGCCACCCTATCCTTTGAACGGCCCCTTTGTGGTCGGCGAGTATCATGAAGAATTTGCAAAGACGGGCGCGGGTTGGAAAATTAAGTCTCGCGCCGCTCACATCATATTTCGTAAGCTCAAATAGGAGAAATCAATGGCTATTAATGGAATTGATGCAGTTACGTTTGGTGTCACAAGTCGCATTAAGGCGGCAAAGTTTTTGGACCAATGGGGATTGAAAAAAGTAAAATCCGGCAAATATGGCGCCAATTTTATTTGCGCAGATGGCACGGAAGTCAATTTCCGCGACCACAAAAGTAAGAAATTGCCTACGGCCATTCAAAAAGGCTCAACCGTGCGTGAAGTCATATGGGGTGTGAATAAGAAATTCGAGATCAATGCCATCGCCGATGAGCTTTCCAAAGACCGCAAGGTTAATGTGCTGAAGGATGGCTCGATTCGCACAGTAGATGACATGGGGCTCGGCATTGGTTTTCGTGTTTCTCAGCGCAAAAAACTAAAACCCAAACCGTTGACTTTTAATAGACCCGGTGATGATGTTCGGATAGATACCCCGGCAACGTTTTACAAGCGCGCCCAACCGCAAACCATCAGTCATATCGTATTTGGTGTGCCGGATTATCGGATTGTTGAACAATTCTATGGCCGCATTGGATTTTTAGCGACCGACCGTTATCCTGGGCGCGG
>CAJXJM010000247.1 GCA_913054205.1 uncultured Rhodospirillaceae bacterium | reverse complement strand
ACCTTGCCATTCAGCCTCTTGCCCCTTATGTTCCGGCCCGTCCGTGACTGTTGCTTGGTGCATGGGGCACACCCCGCCGGACCCGAATTTAAAAGAAGCAAGATTAAAGCGGCTACCGCTGAATAGGCCCTATGTGGTTGTGTGGCTCGCAAACTTTCAAACTTCAGCTGACGAATGAGCGGATTCAGTTTTCGCCGATATTGAATTGAAACATCGCATTTCCTGGGCTGACAGACGATTTTAGGAGTTATAGCTACGATGACCGACCAATCCACTAATAAGCCAGATATTATTTATACAAAAGTCGACGAAGCACCTGAACTCGCCAGCGCATCGTTCCTACCGATAATTAAGGCCTTCATGAAACCAGCTGGAATTAGCGTTGGCACCAGAGATATTTCGCTGGCCGGGCGGATTATAGCGAACTTCCCCGAAAAGCTTTCCGATGATCAAAAACAAAGCGACGATCTGGCCATCCTTGGTGAACTGGTTAAAGAGCCTGATGCCAACGTCATTAAGCTTCCCAATATTAGTGCGTCCGTTCCGCAACTTATGCTCGCCATTTCCGAGTTGCGGATCAAAGGTTACGACGTTCCTTCGTACCCTGAGAACCCGTCAAATGACGAAGAAAAAGCGATCCGGGAAACCTATGGAAAGGTACTTGGCAGTGCGGTGAACCCTGTTCTCCGCGAAGGAAACTCTGACAGGCGGGCACCCAAGGCGGTTAAAGAGTTCGCAAAAAAGAACCCTCACAGCATGGGCGACTGGGCATCCGATTCCAAAACCCACGTTTCGACGATGAGCAGCGGAGATTTCCGCTCAAATGAAAAATCTGTAACGATATCAAGCGCGTCTGTTGGTAATGCAAAGATCGAGTTTGTTGCTGCTGACGGCAGCTCAACGGTCTTAAAAGCGGATCATCCGCTTGAAGATGGAGACGTCATTGATGCAACGATGATGAGCGCGAAGGCACTCAGGTCTTTCCTAGATGCAGAAATCAAAGACGCTAACGAACAAGGCGTCCTCTTTTCTCTCCACGTCAAAGCGACAATGATGAAGATTTCAGATCCCATCATCTTTGGCCATACGGTTTCCGCGTACTTAAATGATGTGTTTGAAAAGCATAGCGATACTTTTGCCGATCTTTCTGTTGATCCTGATCTTGGTATTGGTGATCTTCTTGCTAAAGTCGGCACACTTCCAGCTGATCAAAAATCAGCAATCGAAGCCGATATTGAAGCCTGCATGAAGGCGCAGCCTGATCTCTATATGGTAAATTCAGATCGCGGCATTACCAACCTTCATGTTTCCAGTGATGTCATCATTGATGCGTCCTTACCCGCCCTTATTCGAGCTGGCGGCAAAGCATGGGGACCTGATGGCAAAGAAAATGATACGAAATGTGTTATTCCAGATAGCAGCTATGCCGGAATATTTGGCGCAACGATCGATTTCTGTAAAGAACACGGCGCGTTCAATCCATCAGAAATGGGGAGCGTCTCCAACGTCGGTCTTATGGCCCAGAAAGCGGAAGAATACGGATCACATCCCCAAACTTTCAAAGCGACTGGAAGTGGCAAAATTCGAGTTGTTGATGCGAGTGGAACGACACTTATCGAGCATGATGTTGAAGAAAATGATATTTGGCGGATGTGCCAAACCAAGGATGCCCCTATACAGAACTGGGTCAAACTCGCCGTTACCCGCGCGCGCGCAACAGGCGTGCCGGCCATTATCTGGCTGAATAAAGACCGAGCCCACGATGCCGAACTCATCAAGAAGATTGATAAATATTTGCCTGAGCATGATACCAACGGCCTTGATATTCAGATCATGTCGCCGGTTGATGCGACGCGGTTTTCGTTGGAGTGCGTGAAAAACGGTCAAGATACCATTTCGGTCACTGGTAATGTGCTCAGAGATTATCTCACCGATCTATTCCCAATTTTAGAAGTTGGAACCAGTGCAAAAATGCTTTCGATTGTTCCCCTGCTAAATGGTGGTGGATTGTTTGAAACCGGTGCCGGCGGCTCTGCCCCTAAGCACGTTCAGCAGCTTGTAGAAGAAGGGCACTTACGCTGGGATTCACTCGGGGAATTCTGCGCTTTAGGTGCGTCACTTGAGTTCCTCAGTGAAACAAAAAACAACGCCAAAGCACTTGTATTAGCAAAAACCCTTGATCAGGCGAATGAGCAAGTCTTGGATAATAATCAATCACCAAGCCGGAAAGTTGGTGAAATTGACAATAGAGGCAGTCACTTCTACATCGCAAAATATTGGGCCCAAGCACTTGTTGACCAAAACGATGATGCGGACTTAAAGGCTCACTTCGGTCCAATTGCGGAGCAACTTGCTTCTAATGAGCAGAAAATTGTGGACGAGTTACTTGCGGCTCAAGGTGCGGCTGTTGATCTGGGTGGTTATTATCATGCTCCTCAAGATAAAGTTAGTGCTGTGATGCGCCCGAGTTCAACACTGAACGCAATTATTGGTTAGCTTGCCATCTCTGACCTTGCCCGTTATGTTCCGGCCATCAAAAATTTGGCCGGATCATAAAAATTGTGTGTATGGGGTACACCCCGCCGGACCAAAAATTGAAAACTGAATTTGCCTCCTAAAAAGTTGGAGCACCTTAAAATGAGCAAAATTAAAGTTGTCACACCAGTCGTTGAACTCGACGGTGACGAAATGACACGTATCATATGGCAGTTCATCAAAGACAAACTGATCCTGCCTTATCTCGATATCGATCTTAAATATTACGATCTCAGCGTTGAAAAACGTGATGAGACCAATGACCAGATCACCATCGATTCCGCCGAAGCGATTAAAAAATATGGTGTTGGCGTCAAATGCGCGACGATCACGCCGGATGAAGGCCGCGTTGAAGAATTTGGCCTGAAAGAAATGTGGCGCTCTCCAAACGGCACCATTCGAAACATCCTGGGTGGTACGATCTTCCGCCAGCCCATCATCATTAAAAACGTGCCGCGTCTGGTTCCAGGTTGGACCAAGCCGATTGTTATTGGCCGTCATGCTTATGGTGATCAATACCGCGCAACCGACTTTGTTTTCCCAAGCGCCGGTAAGCTGACCATGAGCTTCACGCCAAATGATGGCAGTGAGCCAATGAATTTCGAGGTGTTTGATGCGCCTGCTGGCGGCGTTGCCATGGCGATGTATAACCTCGACGAATCGATTATCGGGTTTGCGCGCGCCTGCATGAATTACGGCCTTGATCTTGGTTGGCCGGTTTACCTTTCAACCAAAAATACCATCCTTAAGCGTTATGATGGTCGTTTTATGGATCTCTTCGAAAAAGTCTTCCAAGAAGAGTTCAAAGACAAGTTCGAAGCTGCCGGCATCACCTACGAACATCGCCTGATTGACGATATGGTCGCGTGTGCGATGAAGTGGGAAGGCGGCTATGTTTGGGCGTGTAAAAACTATGACGGCGATGTGCAGTCTGACACGGTTGCGCAAGGTTTTGGATCGCTTGGCTTGATGACGTCAGTGTTGATGACGCCGGACGGGTAGACGGTGGAAGCAGAAGCTGCGCACGGTACAGTGACCCGTCACTATCGCCAGCACCAAGAAGGTAAAGAAACTTCGACCAATCCAATCGCGTCGATCTTTGCTTGGACCCGTGGTTTGCAATATCGTGGTAAATTCGATGATACGCCGGATGTTATTGGCTTTGCCGACGCGCTCGAAGAAGTTTGCATCGAAACCGTTGAATCCGGTCACATGACCAAAGATTTGGCGCTGTTGATCGGCCCGGATCAGTCTTGGCAAACCACTCAGCAGTTCCTCGGCAAACTTGACGAGAATTTGAAAGTCAAAATGGCGTAAAGCTGTTTTTAAAGCATTAAAGAAGCCTGCGCTGGAGATTTTCTGACGCAGGTTTTATTCGCGCTAAACCGCTTGACTATGGGGCGTTAGAGCCGTAAAAAGCGCGCTCCAAGACGAGGTGCTTCGAAACACCTCGTTTATTTAATTGAAATAAAAGGATTAAGCCCATGGCACGCCGTTGCGATGTCACCGGAAAAGGTGTTCAAACCGGGAATAACGTCAGCCACGCGCATAATAAGACGCGTCGCCGTTTTTTGCCGAATGTCCAAAAAATGACTTTGTTTTCCGACACGCTCGGCAAAGTTCGTTTGAAAGTATCTGCTGACGCTTTGCGCTCTATTGAGCATAAAGGTGGGCTCGATGCCTTTTTGCTGAATACCAGCAATTTGAAGCTCGCTCCTGAAGCGCTCAAACTAAAAAATCGTATTAAAAAAGCCCAAGCTAAAAAAGCCGCTTAACGGTTTACCTAACACCACTGCTAAGAAGCCCGCCATTTGGTGGGTTTTTTGTGGCGGAGTTTATTCAGTTACGCCCCAGCGTTTCCATAGGTCTGTGAGAGGGCCCGATCGATTTTTCAATTTTGGAATTCCCGCAAGTTTTATTAGAAGTTGTTCCATATATTTTGCGCCTGGTGTGAACGAACGTCGGACAAGGATGCGATGCGCGTAGATTTGATCGAAACGTTTAGAGACCAAAAGCTGTCCTTGAGCGCCTGGATGATCTTTGAGATAGCGATTGAGAAACATTTTTGTGACAACCGCGAGATCAATACGGTCGCGTAAAATGAGCTTGATGCTG
>CAJXJM010000246.1 GCA_913054205.1 uncultured Rhodospirillaceae bacterium | reverse complement strand
CAACCTTTAGTTGCTTTATTTTGATGATTTTTATTTTGTATACAACTGTACTCATTCAAATTCAGCTAGTGGGCAAGGATTTGGCTCAAAAATAGTTGTGTGCGCTCATGTTGTGGATTATCGAAGAATTCGTTCGGTTCGTTCTCTTCAATGATTTCACCGTAATCCATGAAGATAACGCGGTTGGCGACGGTTTTTGCAAAGCCCATTTCATGGGTGACGCAGATCATGGTCATGCCGGTTTCGGCCAATTCGATCATAGTATCCAGCACTTCTTTGATCATTTCAGGATCGAGTGCGGATGTTGGTTCGTCAAACAGCATTGTATTGGGGTTCATGCAAAGTGAGCGCGCAATCGCAACCCGTTGTTGTTCGCCACCGGAGAGCTGGCCCGGAAACTTACTGGCTTGATCAGGAATTTTTACGCGCTCCAAAAACTTCATGCCGATTTCTTCCGCTTCGGCCTTCGGCACTTTTCGAACCCAGATCGGCGCCAAAGTTAGGTTCTCAAGCACCGTTAAATGGGGGAAAAGATTGAAGTGCTGGAAACACATGCCAACTTCACGGCGGATTTGCTCAATATGTTTCAAATCATTGGTCAGCTCCACGCCGTCAACGATGATCTGTCCCTGTTGGTGCTCTTCCAAGCGGTTGATACAGCGGATCAAGGTTGATTTACCGGAGCCCGACGGGCCGCAGACAACAATGCGTTCCCCGCGATTCACAGATAAATTTATATCCTTCAAAACGTGGAACTCACCATACCATTTGTGGACACCAATCATCTGGATGATAGCGTCACTTTGGTTGGTAGGTGTTTCTTGCGGTGCAGCGTTCTGCATTTTATCTCTCCGTATAGATCACTTAGCGTTTGTGACCGGTTTCCAATTTGCGTTCTAGAGCGATGCTGTAACGTGACATAGTGAAACAGAACACCCAAAATACAAACGCAGTAAAAATAAATCCTTCAGTAGAAACTTCGGGCCAATCCGGATCGACGATCGCAGCTTGCACAGTTGCAAGAACATCGAATAGGCCAATAATGAGGACCAACGTCGTGTCCTTAAATAAGGCGATGAACGTATTGACGATACCCGGAATGACTATTTTTAGCGCTTGAGGCAAAATGATCAGCCCCATACTTTTCCAGTATCCAAGCCCTAATGCCGCCGCCGCCTCGTACTGGCCTCTTGGGATTGCTTGTAGGCCACCACGTATGACTTCAGCCATATAAGCTGACTGGAACATTGTTATGCCGATCAGTGCCCTGAGCAGTTTGTCGAAGTTTGTACCTTCGGGCATGAACAGCGGCAACATTACGGAGGCCATGAATAGCACCGAAATCAATGGCACACCGCGCCACAACTCAATGAACGCCACACATAAGAGGCGAATAACCGGCATGTCGGATCTGCGACCCAACGCAAGCAGGATACCAATCGGCAGCGCGGCGACAATGCCAACAAAGGCGATAACCAACGTCAGAGAAAGTCCACCCCATTTATCCGTTGTAACAGCGGGAAGACCAAATACACCGCCGAGTAAAAGAGTTCCTGCAATAATCGGAAAGCCAATTAAGAAAAACCAGGCAAGGAGAACCTTGTGCGGAGCGTTCTCCATCATTTGGGGAATGATCAGAAGTGCGAGTAATACGAAAATTACGTTTATCCGCCAGTATTCTGCTTTTGGATAGAAGCCGTATATAAAGAAGTCTAGGCGTTGCCCAATAAACACCCAGCAGGCACCTTTATGATCGCACGCGTCTTTATTCTCACCTACCCAACTCGCGCTGAATATTGCCCAATCCAAAGCCGGTACGAGCAGTGAATACACCAAATAGAAGCCCACCAGAGTTAGTATGGTGTTGGCAGGCGATGAAAATAAATTTGTCCGTAGCCAACTCACAACGCCAACTGTCGATGCTGGAGGCGGCAAATCTGGTGATCTTTGAAAGTCGTTCATATCTACCTCCCTATCTTTCGACCAGCGCAACGCGCTTGTTATACCAGTTCATAATCGCTGATATTGTTAGACTGAACGTCAAATAAACCGCCATAGTCATGGCTATGATCTCGAGTGCTTGGCCGGTTTGGTTCAGCGTCGTACCCGCAAAAACCGATACCAAATCGGGATATCCAATTGCAGTGGCCAATGATGAGTTTTTAGTTAGGTTTAGATATTGACTGGTGAGTGGCGGAATAATGACTCGCATAGCCTGAGGTATGACGACGAGGCGTAGCGTTGGCCCATTTCTCAATCCAAGCGCACGTGCCGCTTCGGTTTGTCCGTGGGTTACGGCCTGAATGCCGGATCTCACAATCTCAGCAATAAAAGCCGCGGTGTACATGGTTAACGCCAAAAGAAGAGCCATAAATTCTGGTATTATATTTGTGCCTCCGGTAAGACTGAACCTGCCAAGTTTCGCATATTCCCACGAGAGGGGCATTCCTAGGATAAGAAAAACCAAGCCCGGAAGTCCAATGAGCATACCGATGGAAGCATAAAAAACGGGAAATTGATCACCGGATTGTTCCTGACGTTGCTTCGCCCATCGCTTCAAAAAAATAGTTCCAGCGACAGCGATAAAAAAGGCTATCACGACGATGCCAAAACCATCGCCATAGATTGGTTCTGGTAAAAACAAACCTCGATTATTTAAGAAAAAGGATTCGCCTAATTGCATACTGTTGCGTGGCCCGGGTAATGCTTGAAGAACAGCAACGGACCAAAAAATGATTTGCAGCAATAAGGGCACATTTCGGACGATTTCGATGTACACACCTGCAAGTTTTGAAATCAGCCAGTTATTAGAAAGTCTGGCGATGCCGATGATGAATCCCAGTATTGTGGCTAGAATAATACCGCAGAAGGCAACAATGGCCGTATTTAAAAGGCCGACAAAAAAGGTCCGTCCATATGTGTGAGTTTCATCATATTCGATGAGACTCATGAGGATGCCAAAGCCGGCTTCGCGGCCTAAAAATGCAAAGCCTGTAGAAATGCCGCTTTTGGACATATTTGAAAGCGTGTTTTCGAAGGCAGAATAAAAGAAATATCCGAGTAAACCGATGGCAACTATTTGGAAAAATATTGACCTAATAAATGGATCGTTCCATGGCGGCGGCTTTGTAATCGCTGCATCCGCTTTTTCAGCCAGATCAGACATTACCTTCACCCTGTTTGTTGAGCTTTTGTGTTGCTCTTATTTTCAGCGCTAGCCCCCGGTCACAAAATTGCAAACGAGGGCTAGGCTAGAATGGTTTGTATTTCAGATTTTGCTCTTAGCGGATTGGTGGGGCATACAGGATGCCGCCTTGGCTCCAAAGAGCATTTACACCGCGCGCGATATTGAGCGGTGTGCCTTTACCAACATTACGCTCAAATATTTCGCTGTAGTTGCCAACCTGCATAATAGCATTGGCAGCCCAATCATTAGAAAGACCAAGTTTTTTACCCATGTCATCTTTAGTTCCCAGTAAACGTTGTATGCCTGGGTTTTTGGAAGATTTCATGGAAGCAGCATTCTTAGAAGTAATACCGAATTCTTCTGCATTAATCAGAGCATTGATAGTCCATTTGACGATATTGAACCATTGATCATCACCTTGGCGCACAACCGGTCCCAGAGGTTCCTTGGAAATGATTTCAGGCAGAACAATTGCGTTACCTGGTTTAGCCAATTTTGTGCGAAGCGCATAAAGTTGAGATTGATCGGACGTCAAAACGTCACAACGACCGGATTCAAACCCTTTAATGGATTGGTCGGAAGTATCAAACACGACTGATTTATACTTCAAGCCATGAAGGCGGAAATAGTCAGCCAGGTTTAATTCAGTGGTCGTACCAGCCTGGATACAAACAGCAGCGCCTGAAAGCTCTTTGACGCTTTTGACACCCAATTTTTTGCTCACCATGAAGCCTTGGCCGTCATAGTAAGTCACGCCGGCGAAGTTCAGGCCGAGTGATGTATCACGCGTGTGGGTCCAAGTAGTATTACGAGAAAGAATGTCAATTTCACCAGACTGCAAAGCGGTAAAGCGCTCTTTAGCCGTCAATGGCGTGAATTTAACTTTTTGCGCGCTACCCAATACGGCGGCTGCAACAGCGCGGCAAACGTCCACGTCAAGACCGGACCATTTATTAGTTTTGTCGGGAAGGCTAAATCCAGGTAGGCCAGTGCTCACGCCACAGCTGAGCATCCCCTTCTTTTTAACGTCATCCAGAGTGCCTGCATTGGCAGCAACTGACATTATAGCGACTGCACCAGCAGCAGCGATTACACCCAAAGTTTTTTGAAACATGAATATCTCCCTTAATTTGGTTAAGCCAAAAAAATTAATATCGTGATTAAACCACGCTTGGTAATATGCGTAACATGATTTTGTGAATGATAACAAGTGTCAAGAACCCCAAGTGCCTAAAAACAAATCGAATAATCCGATAGGCTAATTGTCATGCTGTCTTTTCTGACGCGAGTCAGAAAAATCCATAATCGGCGGCATCATGTATTTTCTTAACGTCGACGGATCAACCGCTGGACCATCGCCAACCGGACGCTCACCAACATTAACGGTAACCCGCTCCATCATGCGTCGTTGCGAGTAATAGTCATGGAGAGCCGAGTGTTGAACACCTCGGTTGTCCCAAAAGACC
>CAJXJM010000245.1 GCA_913054205.1 uncultured Rhodospirillaceae bacterium | reverse complement strand
GGTTGAGCCCGCCCATATCGAGTTCTTTTCCTCAGTAGATGACATTGCGCGCGCTAAGGCGGAAATTTTCCAAGGTCTTGAAAAAGGCGGCACCGCAATCCTCAATCGGGACAATGGCTATTATGAATTGCTGGCGAAAGCAGCAGAGGCCGCGGGCGCTGGTAAAATCATTGGCTTTGGATCGCATGAAGACGCCGATTTTAAACTCGTTGATTCTGAGCTTGGACCAGACGGCTCAAAAGTTGAGGCCTCTTTCGAGGGAAATACCATTACCTATCGGCTTTCGATGCCAGGACAGCATTGGGTACAGAATAGTTTGGCTGTTTTGGCCGCAGTGCATGCGGTTGGCGCAGATGTATTTGCCGCGGCGACAGCATTTGCTGAGATCAAACCTGCCAAAGGACGCGGCGCTCGGCACACACTTCCAATTAAGGACGGCGACTATGAGCTGATTGACGACAGCTATAACGCCAGTCCAGTTTCGATCGCGGCGGCACTGGAGGTCCTGGCTCAAATAGAGTTGGGGCCTTCAGGCCGGCGTATTGCTGCCTTAGGTGATATGCGTGAACTCGGCGCGCAATCAAAAGAACTCCATCGCGGCTTGGCAAAAAACATCGCTACCGCCGGCGTTGAATTGGTATTCGCCGCCGGTCCTGAAATGAGCCATATGTGCGCAGCTCTGACTGAAAGCATCAGCGTCATACACAGTTCAGATTCTGAAGATCTCATTCAGCCGCTATTGGGTGAAATCAAGCCCGGCGATGCTGTTTTGGTTAAAGGCTCGGCGGGATCACAAATGGGCAAAATCGTTGATGCTCTTATAAATAATAAGGAGCCCCATAATGCTGTTTAACACCTTGGCGCAATACGCTGATCAATTGGCGTTTTTAAATCTGTTCCGATACATCACGTTTCGCACCGGCGGCGCTATGGTGACGGCTTTGATTGTGAGCTTTATATGCGGGCCGATCATTATCAAATGGCTCAAAGTGCATCAAAAGAAAGGTCAGCCCATTCGGGATGACGGACCCGAAGGCCATTTGCTCACCAAGGTTGGAACGCCAACGATGGGCGGCTTTATGATTTTGTTAGCTTTGGTGGTTTCAACATTGCTGTGGGCCGATTTGCGCAATGGTTATATCTGGGCTGCACTCGGCGTGACGGTTGGCTATGGCATGATTGGCTTTATCGACGACTACATTAAAGTTACCCGGCAAAACTCCAAAGGGCTTCCCGGCAAGTTGAAATTTTTGCTGCAAATTTTCATCGCCATTGCGGCGACGCTTTATATTATGAGCCTGACGCGCGATCCGCTCGCGACGTCGCTTTCTATCCCATTCTTTAAAACTGTGTTGATTGATCTAGGATGGTTCTTTGTCGCCTTCTCCTGTCTGGTTATTGTCGGCTCTTCCAATGCGGTTAATCTGACCGATGGTTTGGATGGCCTGGCGATTGGCCCAGTGATGATTGCCGCCGCTGTATTTGCGCTAATCGCTTATATTGTGGGTAACTCTGTGTTTTCCAGTTACCTGCAATTGAATTACGTGCCGGGCGCGGGAGAGCTGGCAATTTTCTGCGGCGCTTTGATCGGTGCCGGGCTTGGGTTCCTTTGGTACAATGCGCCGCCTGCGATGGTTTTTATGGGCGATACCGGCTCCCTCGCAATGGGCGGGGCGCTCGGCTCCGTCGCGGTAATCACCAAGCATGAATTGGTGCTCGCCATCGTCGGCGGCTTGTTTGTTTTGGAAACTGTCTCGGTGATTGTTCAGGTTGTTTCGTTCAAGTTGACCGGCAAACGCGTTTTCGCAATGGCGCCGCTGCATCATCATTTTGAGAAAAAAGGTTGGGCTGAGCCGACCATCGTTATCCGTTTTTGGATCATTGCCGTGATCTTGGCGATTGCCGGGCTCGCGACATTGAAGTTGAGGTAGAGAAATACATGATCAACGTCACCTCCTTTGCTGATAAGCCAATTGGCGTTCTGGGGCTGGGTCGTTCCGGCCTATCTGCCGTGCGTGCGCTGGCGGCAGGAGGTGCGGATGTGTGGGCATGGGACGATACCGAGGCAAAACGCGATGAAGCGATTGCGGAAGGGGTAAAGCTGACCGACCTTTATCAAAGCGATTGGTCAAAGCTGGATACCTTGGTGCTGAGCCCCGGCATTCCTGATCAATTTCCGGAACCTCACAAAATTGCGCAACTCGCCCGAGATGCAGGATGTGAGATTATCTGCGATGTCGATTTATTGGCGCGTCAAATCGAAGACGCAAAATTTGTCGGCATCACTGGCACAAATGGTAAGTCGACAACGACGGCACTGATTGGGCACATTTTGCAGGCGGCGGCGCGGCCTGTGGAAGTCGGCGGCAATTACGGCATTCCGGCGTTGGATTTATCACCCTTGGATAATAATGGCACCTATGTGCTGGAGCTCTCTTCCTATCAGTTGGAGCGTATTCCTTCAGTGAGATTGGACGTTGCCATATTGCTCAATATCTCACCCGATCATCTGGATCGCCACGGCGGTATGGATGGCTACGTTGCGGCAAAGCGTATTTTATTTGAGCGCACTAAAGACGGCGGTCCGGCTAACTCCATGGCGATCATCGGCATGGAAGACGCTAATTGCCGTGGCATGTGTATGGAACTGATGATTGATCGCGGCGGTAAAGGCATCGTGCCGATTTCCGGTTCTGCTCGGACGCCGGGCGGTGTCTATGTCGAGAACGGAATTTTGACTGACGATCTCGAAAATAAGCAGTCTTCAATACAGGATATGCGAGAGGTGCCGACATTGCCGGGTCAACACAATTGGCAAAATGCCGCCGCGGCCTATGCAGCAGCGCGGGCAGCTGATATTGATCCTGAGCAAATTGCGGCGGCCCTTAAAACCTTCACCGGACTTGCGCACCGCCAGGAGCTGATCCAGGAAATTGGCGGCGTCACCTATATTAATGACAGCAAGGCAACCAATACAGAAGCCGCTGCTAAAGCGCTAGCCTGTTATGACAGCATTCATTGGATCGCCGGTGGGCAGTTTAAGGAAGAAAACTTAGGTGCCATCAAAGAATTCCTCGGCAATGTTAAACACGCCTATCTCATTGGTGAAGCGCAAAAAGATTTGGCGAGCTTGATAGGTTCGGCTGCACCAACAAGTCAATGCGGAGACCTAGAGGTCGCTGTACAGGCAGCCCATCAGGCAGCCCAGGAAGGCGGCGGTGCGGTATTACTGTCACCGGCCTGCGCATCTTTTGATCAATTTGAAAATTTTGAAGTACGGGGTGATGCCTTCCGGGATCTCGTAAATAAAATGGAAGGGGCGGCATGAATACGACTTATTCTCGTACCGATGAAAGTCTCTTTGGTCGCTGGTGGTGGACGGTGGACCGCTGGATGATAGCAGCGATTATCGCGATTTCTGCATGCGGCGCGATATTGGCCCTCGCCGCGAGCCCAGCTGTAGCCGAACGCATTGGTTTGGACACCTTCTTTTTTGCCCGCCGACAATTTATCGTCTTGCCGATCGCGCTGATCGTAATGTTTGCAGTGTCGCTTTTAAACCGTCGCGGCGTCCGACAATTAGCGGTTATTTGTTTTGGCCTTTCTATCCTTTTGATAATCTACACATTTTTAAATGGCACAGAAATAAAAGGTGCGACCCGGTGGGTGACAGTGTGGGGCCTTTCCATTCAACCCTCTGAATTTGTGAAGCCGAGTTTTGCCATTATCGCTGCCTGGATGTTTGCAGCCTGGCGGCTCAAGGAAGATTTTCCAGGCTATATGGTGGCTGTTGGTTTGTACCTGGCTGTCGTTGCGCTGCTGTTGATGCAGCCGGATGTCGGCATGGCGATATTGGTGAGTGTTGTCTGGGGCGTGCAGTTCTTTTTAGCTGGCTTGCCGATGTTCTTGGTTCTGGCCATCGGCGTTATATTTATATCAGGTGGATTTGCGGCCTACTTTAATTTTGAGCATGTCCAAAATCGCATTGATCGCTTTTTTGATCCTGCGGGCAGTGAGGCCTATCAAGTTGCGCGCTCTCTTGAAGCTTTTAGAAACGGCGGCGTTTTCGGACGCGGTCCCGGTGAAGGTCACGTCAAAGAAGTGCTGCCGGATGCTCATGCTGATTTTATTTTTGCTGTCGCCGGAGAAGAATTCGGCCTGGTGATGACACTGTTGATTGTCGGCTTGTTTTTGTTCGTTGTGCTCCGAGGATTTGCCCGCGCCTTCAAGGAGACCGATCTTTTTGTCCAACTCGCTATCGCTGGATTGCTTGTTCAGTTTGGCCTACAAGCCATCATCAATATGGCATCGACGCTGAACCTCATGCCAACCAAGGGCATGACGTTGCCGTTTATATCCTATGGCGGCTCTTCAATGCTGGCTCTGGCTATTGGTCTTGGCATGGTCTTAGCGCTCACTCGCGAGCGACCCGGTCAGGAAAATGCGTGGCGTGATCTTGGCGGCAAAGACATGGGAGGTCGCCTCATATGATAGGTGATGCCCAAGTAAACACCATGGCCAAGCCTCTCGTTGTTTTAGCCGCCGGCGGCACCGGCGGCCATGTCTTTCCGGCAGAGGCTTTGGCGGCTGAACTTGGTACCCGGGGATACCGTTTGGCATTGATAACAGATCGCCGGGGCGGCAATTTGAGCGGACGTCTAGCTGAGCTTG
>CAJXJM010000244.1 GCA_913054205.1 uncultured Rhodospirillaceae bacterium | reverse complement strand
CCTTTCGCGCCACACCAGACGGCGAAATTAGAGGCGGTCTGGTCGTTTTGCAGGAAATATTTGGGATGACCGACCAGCTTAAAAATGTCACGCGGGCTTGGGCAGCGGATGGGTATGATACTATTTTACCGGCAATGTATGACCGCATAAAACCTGAAAGCATCATTTCCTTCGATGATACGGACAGCGCTCAAGCGATGATGAAGCAGTTCGATGCCGACGGCGTCGTCGCGGACATCAAAGCCGCGGTTGCGACGGTTGATGGCGGAAAAGGCGTATCGCTGATGGGATTTTGCTGGGGCGGCGGTGCTGCGGCGCGGATGTCCAGCCTCATGGAATTAACCGGTATTATTTCTTTTTATGGAACCGTGTTGTCCAAAAATGCGGCCAATGGCGCAAATTGTGCGTCTCTTTTCCACTTTGGGGAAACCGATCAGCATTCTCCGCCGGAAATCATTGAGGAGTTAAAGCAGAATATTCCAGATGCCGAATGCCATGTATATGACGCTGGCCATGCTTTTGCCAATGACGCGCGTCCAAACTTTTATATTGAAGATGCGGCGTTGCTCGCACGTCAGCGGAGCGTCGAGTTTTTGAACCGTATTCACGGCGCCTAGTCTTGATGTCTGGTGTCGAAACAGAGGCAGGACCTTACAAGTCCTGCCAACCCCCCGATCCCAATCCGAAAAAGCCGGATGTCACTTTACCTGCGGGATCATGTGATGCTCATTGTCACGTCTTTGGTCCGGGCGATATTTTTCCTTATCATCCAAGCCGGTCCTACACACCGCCAGATGCCTCCCGCCAGACGTTAAAAAAACTACATGATTTTCTCGGGCTCGAGCGGGCGGTGATTGTTCAGGCGAGCTGTCATGGACCGGATAATACCGCGATGCTGGATGCGATAGCGCATAGCAATGGCAAATACCGGGGTGTTTGTCACACCGATGAAAGCTACGGCGAAAAAGAACTCCAAGCGCTCCATGACGGCGGCGTCCGCGGCGTGCGTTTTAATTTTGTTAAACATTTGGGCGGTGCGCCGGATATCAACTTTCTTCGCCGCACAGTTGATATGGTGCGTGGTCTTGGCTGGCATTTGGTGCTGCATTTCGATGCGGCAGATTTACTCGAATACAAAGAGCTGCTCTCAGAGCTAAATATCTCAATCGTCATTGATCATATGGGGCGCCCAGTTGCGGCTGAAGGCGTTGATCAAGCACCGTTTCAGACGCTGCTGGAATTTATGAAAAACGAAAATTATTGGGTAAAAGTTTGTGGCTCGGAGCGAATTTCCTCGACCGGTGCGCCATTTCGCGATGCTGTACCCTTTGCACAAGAGCTTATGAGGGTCGCACCTGATCGCATCATTTGGGGAACAGATTTTCCGCATCCAAATATCAAAGGCGATATGCCGAACGATGGTGATTTGGTCAACCTCCTCAGTTTGATCGCGCCGGAAGAAAAGCAACGCCAGAAAATATTGGTCGATAATCCAGCCCGTCTCTATGGATTTGAAAGTTAAACATGCAAAAAGCCATTCCCTGCACGATGATGAGGGGAGGGACCTCGAAAGGGGCTTATTTCCTCAAATCTGATTTGCCGGAAGATGAAAGCGAACGAGATCAAGTTCTGATGTCTGTTATGGGTTCGCCCGATGATCGACAAATTGACGGCATCGGCGGCGCAAATCCGATCACCAGCAAAGTCGCAATTGTGAGCAAATCCGATACGCCCGGTGTTGATATTGATTATTTGTTTGCTCAAGTT
The DNA here is from genome assembly GCA_913054205.1 of uncultured Rhodospirillaceae bacterium. GTDB lineage: Bacteria > Pseudomonadota > Alphaproteobacteria > Rhodospirillales > UBA2165 > TMED23. The sequence goes on along the minus strand of CAJXJM010000244.1, from coordinate 2,907 downwards.
GTTGTTGAAAATCCGAGCGTTGGATACGGTCAAAACTGCGGCAATATTTTGGCTGGCGTTGGCCAATTCGCCATTGAAAAAGGCTTGATCCAGGCAAGCGACCCAACAACAGAGGTGGCGGTTCGCATGCTCAATAGTGGCGACGATGTCGTCGTGACCGTTCCGACGCCGGGCGGAGAAGTAACCTATGAGGGCGATGCACAAATTGATGGCGTGCCGGGAACGGCGGCGCCTGTGCCGCTGAATTTTTTGGATACGGCTGGCTCGCTCTGCGGCGCGCTGCTGCCAACCGGCAACATCGTCGATGAAGTGGACGGCATACAGCTTACCTGCATTGATAACGGCATGCCGGTGGTGATCTTGCGGGCCGAAGATTTTGGCATTGACGGTACTGAAACGGTCCAGCAGTTGGAAGCCAATGAGGAGCTCAAAAAGCGCCTCGAAAAAATTCGGCTGCAAGTCGGACCGATGATGAATTTGGGCGATGTGAGCGACAAAACCGTGCCAAAAATGACTTTGCTCTCAAAGCCGAAAAGCGGCGGCATCATTTCGACGCGCTCGTTTATACCGCATCGCTGTCACTCGACAATTGGTGTCTTTGCCGCCGTCACCGTCGCAACGGCTTGCCTCATTCCGGGAACACCGGCAGCCGAACTCGCCGGCGATCTCAGCCATGCAGGTACACGGCTGCTGATTGAGCATCCAAGCGGCGGCATGGAAGTCGATATTGAGATGGATATTGAAGATGGCGAGATAAATTTAAAACGCGCCGGCTTTTTGCGGACCGCCCGCAAGCTCTATGAAGGCGCTGTGTTTGTACCAGAATGGAGTGGAGAAAATGCCTAGAGGTGTGATTGATGTCGAGGGTATTCAAAGTCCGGAAATGCAGGCACTGAAGACCAAAAAAACGCCGCAAGATATGCCGTTCAATATTACGAAAATCGGTCATGTTGTCCTACGCTGCCAGGATATTGAAAAATCAGTCCAGTTTTATACTGAAGTTTTGGGATTTCGGGTGAGCGATGTCTATCCCGATAGCATGATCCACGGCAAAATGGTCTTCATGCGGTGCAACAATGATCACCATGGCGTGGCTTTGGTCGGCGGTGTAAACCAGCCATCGAAAAATGTCGAAATGCATCACATGGCGTTTGAAGTGGATACGCTGGATGAGGTCATGCGCGCGCGCGACCATCTTAAAAAGCACAATGTGAATATCCAGTTTGAAGGCCGCCGCCGGGCAGGCGTTCAGATCGCTGTTGAGTTTCTCGACCCCGATGGCCATTGGCTGGAGATATTCTGGGGGTTGGATCAAGTGGGGCCTCAGGATTCAGCACGCCCACCAGAAGAGTGGGTCGAGGAGTTTTCGCTTGAAGATGCCATAGATTCTGCGCCGGTGGGCCAAGACACCTCCTTGGCGGACCCATCTTTGCGGAAAGATTAGAACTCGGTTATGACAAAAATAGCCTTTATAGGGTTTGGGGAAGCTGCGGGGTTACTAACCGATGGCCTCACACAAGCCGGCGCTGACGTCGCTGCGACCTATGATATTTTAATCGACAATCCAGAAAAAACAGAGGCCCATAAAGCAAAAGCCGATAGTAAAGGCGTGGCCGCCGCCGCCAATGCGGAACAAGCTGTGGCGGAAGCTGATATAATTATTTCCGCTGTTGTATCGAAGGAAATTCTGGCCGCCGCCAAAAACGTCGCGGCGTATTTAAAGGCTGGTCAAATCTATATGGATATCAATTCGGCCTCACCGACAGCCAAGCGGGAGGCGGCTGAAATCATTGAGGCCAGCGGCGCCGATTTTGTCGAAGCCGCTGTCATGGATTTGGTGCCGCCGCATGGTCATAAAGTGCCGATGCTATTGGCGGGTTCAAAAGCTGCTGAGCTCGCAGATACGTTAAGCAGTTATGGCATGAATGTTAAAGCGATTGGCGAGAAGATCGGCAATGCCTCTTCGGTAAAAATGGTGCGCAGCGTGTTCATGAAAGGGTTCAGTGCAATTCTTTTGGAGAGCCTCATCGCGGCCCGGAAGCTTAACGCCGAAGATGCCGTGCTCGAATCGTTGCAGATTACCTATCCGGAATTTAACTGGAAGGAATTTGCCAGCACGTCTATGTCGCGTCTGATAAAACACGCCAAACGACAATCGGAAGAAATGCATTCTGTCGCCGTAACTATAGAGGAATTGGGTATTGAGCCGATAACAGCGAACGCGACAGGCGCGCGATTAGGCTGGCTCGCGGATATGGAACTCGATGAATTTCTTGACGAATTACCGGACAATTATGGCAAGTTCCTAGAAATTGTCGATGAACACAGTTAATCCAACTCAACCGCAAAAATCTATCGCACTCGGAATTTTACTGACGATATTGGCAGGAAGTTTGATGGCCGTGATGGATGGGATCAGCAAACATCTAACGGGTTCGTTCGATGTCGTTCAGGTGCTGTGGAGCCGGTATTTTTTCCACGCGATTATTGTCGTTGCCTATTTATTGCTAACGCGTTCGCGCTCGGTTTTCAAAACCAACAAACCAAAGATCCAGCTTCAGCGATCTTTTGCTTTGTTTGCCGCGACCTGTGCGATGTACACGTCATTAAAATATTTGCCCTTGGCGGACGCGGCGGCGATGCAGCATGCCGCACCGGTTTTGGTGACGATTATATCAGGAATATTTTTAGGCGAGAAAATCGGTGTCCGCCGGTATGGTGCTGTTGTAGCAGCGTTTATTGGGGTGCTGATTATTGTGCAACCCGGCGCAGATTTTCAGTGGCCGATTTTGCTCCCCTTATTCACGGCTCTTATGCTGGCGATTTTCCTCATTCAAACGCGCGCGCTGCAAGATCACGACGATGTCTACACCAAGCTGTTTTATTCGACACTCATTGGAGTGATCG
>CAJXJM010000243.1 GCA_913054205.1 uncultured Rhodospirillaceae bacterium | reverse complement strand
CCCGGCAACAATCTGGTTTCGGTCAAAATCTGAAAGCCGTTGCAGATGCCCAGCACATGGACACCTTTTTCGGCGCGGTCTTTAACCTCGCGGATGATCGGTGAATGTGCCGCCATCGCGCCGGAACGGAGGTAGTCGCCGTAGGAAAAACCCCCCGGCACAACGATCAGATCGACGTCTGGCAAATCGGTATCGCCATGCCAGATTTCCAAAGGAGGTGTTCCGAGACTTGCTTCCAGAGCCATCACCATATCGCGTTCGCGATTGGATCCGGGAAAAAGTATAACTGCTGCTTTCATCAGGGGCGGGGCTTTATGCTTCTATTTCAATTTCATAATTTTCAATAACGGTGTTGGCCAAAAGCTGGCGACACATTGCATCGACATTCTCCAAGGCCTTGTCAGCATCGGTCTCTGAGAGATCAACCTCGATATATTTGCCTTGGCGGACATCTTCGACGCCTTCAAACCCGAGCGAGCCGAGGGCATGACCGACCGCTTTTCCTTGCGGATCAAGAACACCATTTTTTAACGTGATGTGGATTTTTGCTTTCACTATTTGTCTTCCTATTTAACCGAATATGGCTCAGAAGTTTTTGAATTTTGCCAGATTTATTCAGGCGCGATTATTGTGAACTTCATAGCAGAGCCAGCATGACAAAACAACGCTGCCAATGACCATCGCTGGGCAAGAGATTTAAGCGACAACTGCTTTGTACTGAGTCTCGCCAGGAGCGCCGGGTGCAAACATATAGACGGGTTTGGTTCCCAGATTTGCATCAACATATTCTGGCGACGGCAGAGCAATCAATGAGGAAGAAACTGTGCCAAATCCCGAATCGGTCGAGATCATCATCGCGCCTTCGGGGCCGTCATTTGAATCATACATGCGGCTGGAGAAAAGCGCCTGCCAGGCAGACCAGTTACCACTCGTAGGATCCGGCACCTCGGCTTTTTCAAATTGCGGCAGATAGGTGCGTATACGGGCCGAAGATAGATCATTGCGATCACTCGCTGTGATTAAAGACACTCCCGGCGGAATCGGCTTTACTTCGGCATGAGGTCCCCAATGCGTTTCGGTAAGACTGAGCCAATAGGCGTCGCGGTTATCAGCAAACACCATGTTAAACGGCCGGTAGCCATTGGGATTGATTTCGGATAGTGCCTCCGCAGCATCGGCGGCATCGGCATGGCCTAAAACTTCAAGCGGCAACTCGCCGCGGCTGCGATAGCCTTCTTTTGGACCGAGCGAGCCGCGCCTGTTAAGAACGCCGGCAACGACGCCATAATCATTCATCCCGAGCCAGGTACCACCCGCCAATTCATCCTGGCCGGCAACGACATCCAGGCGATCAGACCAATGGCGGCCCGGCGGGTGCCAGGGTCGGTCCTTCATCTCGTCCCGATTGGCGCCAATAATAACCGGCCAGTCGTTCCCAGGACGACGCAGAATAACAAACGTACACATCCTAGATTGATAACGAGTTGCGGGAGCGAAGGCCAGACCAGATTTCCAAGATTTTGCTTGGCAAGCAGGGAGTTGCGTATTTGGCAAAATATCCCTACATAAGGGTCAGATTTCCACTCACCAAAACAGAGTTAAAAAAAGAAAATGGCTGATACATTTAACGAACGTGAAAAAGGTTTCGAAGCAAAGTTCAAACTGGACCAGGAAACCGAATTTAAAGTGGCGTGCCGCCGCAACAAACTGCTGGGACTTTGGCTGGCTGAAAAACTCGGCATTAACGAATCTGAAGTCGAAAGCTATGCGGGTTCCGTTGTCGCTTCTGATCTCGAAGAACCCGGCGACGAAGATGTCATTCGTAAATGCTTGGCTGATATCAGCGAGCGTGATGCCGACGTCAGTGAAGAGGCACTCCGCGCCAAACTGGAAGAATGCGCCGCTGAAGCGCATAAACAGATCGTTGGAGAGTAAACTCTAACATTAGGAAACTTGATGGATAGCGATCTGCCAGCATCTGAGGTACCAGCACATAGCGGCAATACTTTAATTGATGCGGTTGCTGATTGGCTGATGGAACAGGCGCTTGGCACAACGAGCGCCGAGGAGCTCCTAGAACAATGCTCTCTCAGGCTGAACGCCGCGGGAATCCCGATCTGGCGCGCTAATGTTTCCTTTCAAATTCTACACCCGCTCTATCGGGCGATGTCTTTAACCTAGTATCGTGGGGTCGGTATCGAAGAAACCAACCAATTTTCAGGTGATCAAGAAACTTTGGATATGTGGGCCCGCAGTCGGCAGTTTCACATGATAGAAAACGACCTGCCGTTTCTGCGTCGCAAGCTTGCCGGACCGGAAGCAAATCTTGATTTTGATATGTTTGTTGAAATTGAAAAGCGCGGCGCCACTGACTACTTTGGCTACATCGTTCCTTTCACCGGTGATGACTTTGGTGATTTTGGGCAAAACGGCGTGGTTGGATCTTGGGTAACAGACCGGCCCGGTGGATTTAATGATAGCGATCTTCAGTCCCTTCTTCGTATCCAACAGCGCCTCGCCGTGGCCTGCAAAATGGTTATCAAAGAAAAAATCACAGAAAATGTACTCTCCGCCTATCTTGGCCCGGATGCCGGCAAGCAGGTTCTGAGCGGCCAAATTAAATTGGGAGATGGAGAGTCGACCCACGCCGTCATTTGGTTCAGTGATTTGAGAAACTCCTCCGGCCTGGCAGATAGCTTGCCGCCGGAAGAATTTATCACCCTGATCAATGAGTATTTCCAATGTATGGCAGGCGCTGTTTTGGATAGTGGCGGCGAAGTGCTTCGATTTATTGGTGACGCTGTATTGGCGATCTTCCCAATCCGGGGCGGCCATGAAAATGAAGGCGAAGCTTGCGCGACGGCGCTCATTGCTGCCCGGGATGCGGTCGACCGGATGGGCGAGCTGAATAAATCTCGCACAAAGGATAGCAAAGACCCGCTCGGTTTCGGCATTGGTCTACATGTTGGCGATGTAATGTTTGGCAATATTGGCGTGCCGGCTCGGGTCGAGTTTTCGGTTGTCGGGCCTGCCGCCAATGAAGCCGCCAGAATAGAAACACTCACCAAGACCTTGGGCCATCAGGTGATTTTCAGCGATCATTTTACATCTGCTCTAAAAGAAGATTGGCAAAGCCTCGGCAAACACGCGTTGCGCGGTGTCGGCGAGCCGATGGAAGTATTTTATCTCGAAAATTTGGGAAATTAACGCATGAGTTTAACGGAAGACATATTGAATTTTTGGTTTGAAGGTTTGGACCTCACAAAAAAAATTGAAAAACGCAATCTTTGGTTCAAATCGACACCTGAATTTGATCAAGCCATTCATGACAACTTCACCCAAGCCTACGAAGATGCGGCGGCTGGGAAATTAGATGAGATGAAAGAAACGCGGGAAGGCTGTCTCGCGCTTATATTGTTACTCGATCAGTTTTCGAGGAACTTGTTTCGCAATGATGCAAAAGCTTTTGCCGCCGATGCCAAAGCCCGGGAGCTTGCCCATTTTGCGCGGGAACAGGGCTATGACCAAGGCATAGACAGATGGGCGCAGGCTTTTTTCTATTTACCGTTCGAACACAGCGAAATTTTATCAGATCAGGAGTTGAGCCTAGAGGTCTTTGCCTCGATGGACGATCCGGACTCCGCCAAGGCTGCCGTTGGCCATCATGAAGCCATCGCCCGCTTTGGCCGCTTTCCGCATCGCAATGTGGTATTGGGGCGCGAAAACACGCCCGAAGAAGAGGAATACCTCAAAAATCCACCAATGTGGGGTAAAACCGCTGCCGAAGCCGAGAAAGCTGAAAAGGCGAAAGGTTAATCAAGTGACAGTCACTTAATTAAGGATTTAGCTTTTACCAAAGACCCGCTTAAAGATCACATCCACATTTTTGGTGTGATAACTGATATCAAAAAGTTCTTCTAATTCTTCGGCATTGATTTTTGCCGTCACGTCGCTATCGGCTTTCATTTCGGTGAGGAAGTCGGCGCCCTCTTCCCAGACTTTCATGGCATTGCGCTGGACAATTTTGTAGGAATCTTCCCGGCTAATACCTGCTTGGGTAAGCGCCAACAAAACACGCTGTGAGAATATCAATCCGCCAAGCTGATCGAGGTTCTTTTGCATCTCTTCTGGGTAAACCAGCATGTTCTCGATGACACCGGCCAGCCGGTTCAGAGCAAAATCAAGCGTCACTGTTGTGTCCGGACCAATCATGCGCTCCACCGATGAATGGGAAATATCGCGCTCATGCCATAGCGCTACATTTTCCTGCGCTGGAACAACAGCCGAGCGCACCATCCGCGCAAGGCCAGTGAGATTTTCCGTCAATATCGGATTGCGTTTATGCGGCATGGCCGACGAGCCTTTTTGACCCGGTGAGAAAAACTCTTCAACTTCCCGAACTTCGGTGCGTTGCATATGACGGATTTCTGTTGCCAGCCTTTCGACGGAACTTGCAATAACACCCAACACTGAAAAATACATCGCATGGCGATCGCGTGGGATGACTTGGGTAGAAACCGGCTCCGGCGTCAGCCCCATTTTTTTGGCGACATGTTCTTCAACGCTCGGATCAATATTGGCGAAAGTGCCAACCGCGCCGGATATCGCACAGGTCGCGATCTCCGCCCGAGCTTGGATGAGGCGTTGTTTATTGCGGTCAAACTCCGCATAAAAAGTCGCTA
>CAJXJM010000242.1 GCA_913054205.1 uncultured Rhodospirillaceae bacterium | reverse complement strand
ATTTTTTTGATTTTGCCGGTTGATCCAACGAGCCCAATGATTGGGCAAGACTAACCTCACTTGGAATATTTATGCCGAGCGCTGCCACAAGCGCTGCAATTGCAAGTTTCTTCGCGGTCATTCATTTTTCTCACGTAACCACCTCATTATATGGGAGTGGCGAGCGTATAATTCAACGTTCAATGTCGCCCAACAGCCATTTGAATTTTAATGAAATATTGCCCTTGAATCAGCATGTTGCGCACCTCCCTCGGGAAAGGAAATCTTGAAAATATTGATTTTCTAACCACCTATAGTATTGATATATAAGGGAAATTGACCAATTGACCTAAATTTAGCGCAAAAGGGGCTGGTTTTAGCGTAAAATGGTAATTTAACGCGGCCTTAACTAACAAATTATACATTAATCAAATAAGGTACCGCAGGGTGCAGAATGCATAAATAAGGCTATATTAGAAAAATAGATGTCGATTTTTAAATTATTATTTTCCTACAGAGGACGCATCAGACGTAAGCCTTTTTGGCTGAATATTCTGCTGCCTGTGTTTGGGTTATCGATTGCCATCGGCTTCATTCCCGAGCCTTATAAATTTGGCGGCGTGGTTAACATTGTCGGCTATGCGATTCTGACCTGGATAACAACGGCAGGTTTTTCCAAACGCCTGCATGACCGAGATCATTCAGGTTGGTTTCAACTGCTGTTTTTTGTTCCGGCCGTTTCGCTCTATCTGCTTTCCCTGGTTCTAGGCTCGCTGCCTTGGATCGTCGCCCTTGCTTTTGCCATTTTCCTAATTGGCCTTTGGATATTTGTCGAAGCCGGCTTTTCCCGAGGTACGCTTGGTCACAATCGGTTTGCCGAAGACCCTGCCCTTTACGACACTTCACGCAGCAAATGGCGGCCACGCGCTAAGCGTAAATCTATTTCCGAACAAATGCCGGATCTGCCTAATCAAGCCGCAATCGCAGATGATCTAGAATCCGAAGACCAAATGCCACTGCCGCTGCAATCTCCGACTTTCGAAGAACAGGGAAAAGATGCCAAGGCTCTTTTGCTCGATAGCTGGTTGACGGATGATGGCAAGGTGCCTGAAATTCTGCGCTCAACGGCATCGGCCTTCGATGCTCCAGAAGACGATTTTGCCGACGATTTGGATGAAGATGATCCTCTTCTTGGGCTCAGCAATCAAGCAGCGACGAGCCACGAGCCGCCTCAACTGCCGCCGCCCGATCTTGATCCTAAAGGACTGTGGTCGAAGGACGATGATACCCGGCCAAAATTTATTCCTGAATTTAACAATGGACCGGATGCCAGTCCGGGATCCGGTTTTGGATTTCCGTCGCATCCGTCTTCCGCAGGAAGACAAGATGGCCAACTAACTCGGGCCGCCAATGCTATTGCCTCACGCTCCGTCCAAAACCCAACAGCGCCCGGCGAAGCACGAGCAGAATTATCAGCGGAGACCGATAGCGCCACAGCCACTGTTGATCAAAGCCAAGTAGATTCGGATGAGCGCGCCTCGATAAATGAAACCGATCAGTTTTTAGAAAAATTGCGCCAAAGAGCAACCAGCGATCCTAACCATGCACGTTATTTGCAAAGAGGTGCTGAAGCTGGAAATAGCTGGGCCAAATTAGAGATCGCCGCAACCTGGTTATGCGATAGCACGGTTAGCCGGGAGCAATCGGAATTAGCGGTTCTCTATCTGCGCGAGTTGGCAGATTCTCGGCAAAGCTATCTTGGTGCCGAGAAAGAGGCAGCCTATTATTTGGGTGAAATATATCGCATTGGCATGCGTTACACGCGGCCAAATGAAGATTTGAGCGTTAAATATTTTATCCGCGCATCCTCTCTCGGTCATGACGGCGCACGCCATAGCCTGGCCTCGCAAATTGCCAGATCCCAACATCAAGACAATGAGCAATCTCTCATTCAGCCACTGATCGAGTCGGCGTTGGAAGATGCCGAAAGTTCTGCTGCTCTCCTGCAATTGATCGAGTTTGATTGGAGCATTACTTACAACGAAAGCGTGCCGATCATTTTAAGAACACTGGTAGATCAAGGGAACGGACAGGCTGCCCGGCATCTGGGGCGCATGTTGCTGGATGGGGATGATCTTGAAACAGCCACTCGAATACTCGGTCGGGCTGATCAACTGGACAATCAGACGACTGACAAAATCATGGAAATTGTGCGCGCGGGGCAGGCAGAAGACAACGTGATAAACACTTTAATAGATCTTATGCAAAAACACGCTGAACTTGGTGATCCTTATGCGCATTATCAAATTGCACTCGCCTTTAATAATGGTATGGGGCTGCCGCAAGATGACTTGATGGCCTTTGTTCATATCAACCTCGCCACGGCGCGCGTACACGGACGTGAACGAGATGACTTGATTAAATTGCGAGAAGATTTAAAAGATTCCCTTTCCGATGAAGAAATTTTTATAGCCCAGGAAATGGTGCGAGAGAAATTTCGTCACTAACAAGTCCACAAGGGGCAATCGTGAACCAAATTTCTAAAACCATTCTTATTGCCAGTATATTACTCAGCCCAATTCTCTCCTTCACCGCAAAAGCAGCTGAGCGATTTATTGTTGTTGCTTCGACGACATCAACCGTGAATTCGGGACTGTTTGATTTTCTGCTGCCAAAATTCACGCAGAAATCAGGCCTCGAAATTCGCGTGGTTGGTGTTGGAACAGGACAAGCTCTGCGCGTCGCGCGCCGAGGAGATGCTGATGTTCTTTTTGTCCATCACAAAAAGTCGGAAATGACATTCGTTAAGGACGGTTTTGGCGTAAAACGCAGCGATGTCATGTTCAATGATTTTGTAATCGTTGGCCCCTCTGATGATCCTGCACATGTTGGGGGCATCAAGACGGCAGCAGCCGGCTATAAAGCCATCGCCACGAAGAAGTCTATATTTGTGTCCCGAGGGGATGACAGCGGCACTCACAAAAAAAGTTTGGAGATTTGGCACAGCGCTCTTTCTGCAAAACCTGGTGCCAATGCCAGATGGTACCGGGAAGCGGGCTCGGGCATGGGCGCAACGCTGAATATTACGTCTTCAATGCAGGCCTACACTCTCACGGATCGGGCAACCTGGGAAAACTTCAAAAATAAGGGCGATCTCAAAATATTGCTGGAACGCGACCCAGCGCTACAAAACCAATACGGCATCATCAAAGTAAATCCTGCACGACACTCTCATGTCAAAAGCAAAGAAGCCGACATGTTTATCACTTGGCTGCTTTCCGCTGAGGCTCAAACGCTCATCAATGCCTATAGGATAAATGGCAAGCAGGTGTTTTTCGCTAATGCGCGCAATTAAGTTGAATCTCACCACCACAGCATCTCTTTTCAGTTGGTAAAGTAGCCTATTTATCAACAGTTGAGTCTTAACTTTTTGAAATTCAGCCGACGAACTCTGCTCTAAACGAAGACAATGGCATTGGATCATTTTCGGCTGTGTCTTCGATCCACATATCAAAGACGATTTCCTTTTCCGGTGTGACTTCAATCAGGCGCGCCCGGGCAAAACTATCGATGGGCACGCCTGCAGGTTTGCCGTCTTGGGTGCAAATGCCGCCGTAGGTGATGAACGTATTACCGGTTTTCGGCAATCGATAAGCACCGCCTTGATAGCAGGCATAAAGATGCTCGCCCGGTGTTTTGCCGTAGGCCCAAACTTGGCGGACGGTCATGGCCTCTTCGTCAATGTCGAACTCAACGGCGCGGCTGTAGCTTTCTTCCGGCGGCATTTTGGGGCCAGAGGGGGTTGCTCGGAAATTGCCGTTGTCAAAACAGAGGATCGTGCCGGTGGACGTTACCGAACAATCATGCTGATGAAATTGCCACTCGACATCGCCGAGAGGCGTAAGCAATTTCTCGGCCCAGGGCTCCTGCCAATTTCCAGGATCACCGAGTATCCATTTCAATTCGCCCGACTTGCGGTCAAACTTGATCAGGCAATCTTGCGTGCGTAGGGAGACAATGATGCTGTCGTCGCGCGGATCATAAGTCGTCGCATTGGCGTGGCACCAATCATTACTGTCGGCAAACCCACGCGACGTCCAATAGCCCGAGCAACTGCCGTAGCAAAGACGGTACGGGTCCAGCAAATCAAGCATCGGCCATCTATCAATGACTTTGCCTTCTCGGGAAACCTCTAAAATGACATCACCCACGACATTCGCATCGCCGCGCGGGGCATCTTGTTCGGTGTCATTGGCTGGCCAATCTGGAAACAGCCGCATCTCGGCACTGAGCAGCAAAAAGTTTCCATTTGGAAAAACATTGATTGCATGATGCGTGAGCTCGACATCAATTTCGACACTGCCTGCTGGCGGCGTTTTGTCTTTCCACTTGCCGGCGATATGCCACTGGCAGACGGTCTTACCGGCCCGCGTCGTTTCCATCAAGATACCTGCGCTGGTCAAAGAAAACAGCAGATTGCCGTTCGGCAAAGCGCGCACGTCTTGTGACGGTTTATCAAATTTCAAATCGAGCGGAATTTTTCCTGCTTGATCTACGCCGATAATCCAACCGACGCCACCGGCTTCATCAGCCGATCCGCCAGGGCGGACGTTGAACACCATCATCCCCGGCTCACGTTTATCGGGTACGCATGTTTCGATGCGATAAGGAGGTAATGAATTGGTCATTTTATTAGACAAAGAACCAGGGCG
>CAJXJM010000241.1 GCA_913054205.1 uncultured Rhodospirillaceae bacterium | reverse complement strand
CTCCTGATAAAATCACGTTATCAAAAGTCCCTCTACTTTTCCCGGGCAAGACCACATCGGCCCGGGCGGGGTTCGACGAAGGCCTGGCGGCTCACCGGCGCGGCGACTATGCGACGGCGCTGCGCGAGTAGCGTCCGCTGGCCCAGCAGCGCTACGCGTCGGCCCAGTTCAACCTCGGCTCCATGTAAGAGAACGGCCGGGGCGTGCCGCAGGACTATGCCGCGGCAATGAGGCGGTTTCGGGTGAGACAGTCGGACCGGATGATACTCTGATGGTGGTGGCAACCCCGCCCCCCCGCCCAAGATTGCTGCGCCGGAGCACATGACGGCGAAAAGGCACCGCCAATATCCGATTGAGACATAGGAGGAGAAGTGTATAATCTCAGGACCGCATAATCCCAGAAATTAAAATCAGTACATGGATATTCGTTCGGTTAGATCTGGCGCACTAGGTGTTATCGCTATAGCTCGACAATTTGGCGTCCGCATAACTGCGGACGCCATTGAAAGCGCTTTAGCACAAGACAACATCAAGAAGCCGAAGGATCTTGAGAAAATTCTTGCTGGGCTCGGAGTCACAGCGCGGTTCAGGCGTCCAAAATTCAAAAATTTTCAAGACAACCTTTATTATTACCCCTGCGTTGCCCTCTTCAAAGATGGCACAGCGAGGATTGTCGTAGATCCGGGGAAAAAGGAGGGTGAGCCATCTACATTTACTTGTATCGATCCACTGGATCCGGTTTCGGCCACTGAAATCCTCACGGAAGGCGATTTCCTTAGACTGTGGACTGGACTGATCATTCTAGTCTCAAAGCGAACAGGCATAGAGGCTCAGGATCGAATTTTTGGTTGGCCCTGGTTTTTACCCGAGCTACTGCGGCACAAGTGGCTCTTATTCATTACTATATTAACTTCTGTAATCGTACATCTAATTGGCCTCGCTCCAATTGTATTCATTCAGATTTCATTCGATAAAGTTTTAGGATATGGCGCTATTTCTACGCTGTATGTCCTTGCGACCGCGGTGATACTGGTACTTATATTTGGCGGCATACTCAATTGTTTGCGTGATTACATCATCAATTTTATTGCTACGTCAGTTGAAGCAAGACTATCAGGCGATTTGTTCGACAAATTGTTAGCTTTGCCGGCCCATATTTTTCAAACAACTCCCGCCAGCGAACTTGAGGACACGTTGCGAGCCGCATCACATTTTCGAGCTTTTATATCTCGGCAGATTTTAGCAAATTTTTATGATGCGGTAGGTATCTTGATCTTTTTGCCAATGATGATTCGTTACAGCCCCATATTGGCGCTCATTGCGATAGGCTTCACCGTTGTGATTGGCCTTGTCTCGCTATTTGGAAAACTTCGTGAGCGTGAGTTGGTTAAAGGTATTAGCCAGATCGAGGGAACCAGGAACCGTTCTATGCGTGAAACCATAAGTGGCATAGAAACCATAAAAACATTTTCGCTTGAAAATAGACAGCGAAGAGATTGGCGCCAAATTTCTGCGCTGGCAATTCAACGCGGCATAAATAGGATCCTCCTAAACAACATATTAGGAAGTATTAACTCCACGCTGCAGCAATGTATGACAATTGCGCTCATTTTTGTCGGTGTAATTTTAGTTATGGGTGACAATCTTTCGGCCGGTGCAATTATCGCTTGCAGCATGTTGGGTGGAAAACTCGCCAGCCCTATACGGCAGTTGATAACCTTTTTTGCTGATTTAGATGGAATTAAACGCAGTATGGAATTGGTTGGAAAGACTTGGAATGGAGCGACCGAACGTGGCTCACTTGGCGCTCAACACGTCATCAAAGGACAAATTGTACTGCGAGACGTCACTATTAATTTTGAAAACAAAAAAGCACTTGATGCAATATCCGTAACTATTCCAGCAAGAGGTAAAATTGCAGTTGTCGGACGCTCAGCCTCGGGAAAATCTACGTTACTCCGAATATATCAAGGATTGTTGTTTCCGAACACTGGAGTTATGGAGGTTGATGGACATAATTTTCGAAGCTTGGATACGAATAACTATCGCAACCAAGTAGCTATGGTTGATGCTCACCCAGTATTTTTCACTGGCACCATTGAAGAAAATTTACGAATTATTAGGCCAAATATAAGTGACCGTGAGCTTGAGGAAGCTCTTTACCTATCTGGATTTTCCCGCATGTTGAAAGATTTGCCAGATGGTTTAAGCACAGAAATAAATCAATTTGGAGCTCCGCTTCCTGAGGGCAATAGAACAGCTCTTTCTGTTGCGCGAAGTCTTGTTAAACAGCCACGCATCCTTCTTTTAGATGAGGCGCTCGCAAATTTAGATAAATCATCTCAGGTATGGCTACTTGATAAACTCAATGAAATAGCTCGAGGTCGTACCTTGATTATGGCAACGCACGATTTGCGATTTGTAGTCAATTTCGATTCTATAATTGTTTTGGAATCTGGAAGCCTTTCTGGACAGGGAACGCATTCTGAATTACTGGAAAACTGCATCCCTTATAAAGATTTATGGGAGTTGGATAGATCGCTTAGCCGCGTTGGCATGAAAGATGAAGACGAAACCACAATGGAAAACCTACCAAATGCCGAATGAGCGCAATCTTGCCACGGGCGAATATCTTTTCCGCGAGGGTGAGAGTGCAGCTTATGGCTATGTAATCAAAAGTGGGCGGGTAGTGATCGTAAAGTCGGGGCTGGATGGTGAAAGGATCCTTGTGGAGTTGGGGCCCGGCAGTCTGTTTGGAGAACTGGCGCTCATTGATGGCTCCCCCCGCAGCGCCTCCGCTCGTGCACAGGAAGAAAGCGTAGTTACCGAAATAAGTTCGGAAAAATTTAACGACTATATTCGCACAAATCCAAGCGCTGCACGTCGGATCATGGAAACCTTGGCAGGGCAAATTAGGACCGCAAATAACGAACTTGCTTACGCTATTAGTAATACGGAACCGAGTATACGTGTTACAGATACTGAAATTGTGGACGAAGATCGTAGTGATAATGAAATAGAAGATACTGATGCGATCTATAACAGGCAGCCGTCTCGCTTGGTTGTGTACAGTCTGATCTCAATCTTGAGTATGCTATCGTTCTCAATTGTTTACAGCTATTTTAGCCATGTAGATATCGTCGTTTCAGCTCGCGGTAAGTTCACGACCAAGACACCAAACATCTCTGTGCAAGCTAGTTCCAGCTCAGTTATCGTTGCCCTAATGGCGGAGCGAGGCCAAACGGTAGAAGCAGGTCAAGTTCTTGCTTTGTTGGATGGAACTGTTGCACACACAACCCTCCAGAGTAATACTGACAAATTGTTAGTCGTGGAAGGTCGGCTTTCCAGACTTCGCCTCGAAGATAAAATTTTAAATTTTGATAAGGCTTTTCCAGATCAAGGAGACCTAGATCCCCTGAACTATGATATTTTAACGAAACGTGTAAGCGAATATCAGGGAAAAATTAGGTCATTCACATCTAAAATAAATAGATTGAACCAAGCACTGGATGCCTCAGTTGAGACCGTCAATATAGGGGGAAGACAAAAAGAATTGAAACGAAAACTCGAAGACATACAGGAGAAACTTTACGAAAAGGGACTCTCTTCGCTTCTGAGGTATCTGACAGCAGTAGACGCGGCGTTAAATGCGGAGCGCATCGTTCTTGATGCGCAAAATAATTTTAAAAAATTCGAAGCAGAATTAAATTCCATCGAGGCTGAAGAAAAAGCATTTATGGCTCAATGGAGCTCAACCGTCTCCGAGAATATAGCAAAGGATGAGGAGATTAGATCGCAACTCGTTCAGGAACGCATTTTGTTGCAGCGGGCTGTTGAAAATATTGAAGTGCGCGCACCTGCCCCAGGCATTGTACTTGATCTTCCTCTCGTTGCGGTAGGTTCCATCGTTCAAGAGGGTGATGAACTCTTGATACTTGTGCAGACGAATCAACCGCTAGTCCTAGAAGTAGATATCGATCCAAAAGACATTAGTGATACGAAGGTCACAATGCCAGTTTCCATTAAGTTGGATGCCTTGCCGTTCCAAGAATTTGGTGATCTGAAGGGTGAGCTAGTTTTCCTTTCTCAAGATACGTTTAATAAATCATTAAGTGGCGAAAAGGGCGCGTTTTATAGGGGAAGGATTGATATTTCAAGAGAACAACTACAAAGTTTTCCCCCTGATTTTCAACTTACCCAAGGAATGTTGGCGTCTGCTGATATTAAAGTTGGTAAACGCAGAGTTATAACTTACTTTACATTTCCAATTATCCGCGCGTTTGAGGATTCTTTTCGTGAACCTGATTAGAAACGAAAAGTCTTTGTCTCAGTCGATTTGACTTGGAGAAGCCATTTGCAAAGTTAATTGCCGCCAGTTTTTGGCACCGAGATTTGCAATGTATAAACGGGTCGCAACCAAACCGCGGACCACTGCACTACCGTCGGTCGTATATAAGTCCGGTGCCTGTTCGTGCGTGAAATAGCCCTTTACGAAAAACGAATGGTCTTCTCCGGAAAGAAAGAAGTCCGGACCAAGTCGTCTATATTGCGCCTCCAGAATAAAGTCCCCACCGGGGGCGTACAGGGGCAGGGCGATTCAAAGAAGCTGAATATTTTTGTGACCCGATTCAGGGATTGATTCAAGAACCTATCTGTCGAGGTAGCTGTCAGGAGGTTTGCGATGTCGGGATCGGGGAAAGAGATGCGGAGCTTGTGGGA
>CAJXJM010000240.1 GCA_913054205.1 uncultured Rhodospirillaceae bacterium | reverse complement strand
AATTTAAGAGCATATCTTGTTAGCCAAAGCGGATGTTTCTCTTATATATACTGTTCGTCATCCCAACAAAAAATTTGCAAATTTAAGATTTATCAGAAGGAAGCAGCGATGTCCCAAATCAAGATCAAAGTAACGGATATCCAACAACTAACTGAAAACATCAAGAAGTTTGAGTTTGTGTCTGCAGACGGTGGACATCTACCTTCCTGGGAAGCTGGCTCGCATATCGATGTTGAGATTGATGAGCATATGCGAAAATCATATTCCTTGGCGAATAAGCCGGGTGACACCGAGCGTTGGGTTACAGCGATTTTGCGTGAAGAAAACGGCGGCGGTGGTTCTAAATATATGCATGATAAGGTCTCGGTTGGCGATGAATTAACCATTGCCGAGCCGCCAACCAACCATTTCCCGCTGGATGAAAATGCGGCCAAACATCTGTTAATTGGGGGTGGTATCGGCATTACGCCGCTCCTGGCAATGGGCTATCGCTTAAAGGAAATGGGTGCCGATTATCATCTCCATTATTGCACCAAGTCAAAAAAAGAAACCGCCTTTTATGACGAGATCGTAGAGGTCTTCGGTGATGGCTTGACCTTCCACCATGACGGCGGCGATCCTAGCCAGGGCATCAAACTGGATGACGTTCTAGGCGCGCAGGAAGACGACCAACATCTCTATCTATGCGGCCCCGGCGGCTTAATTGCTGCGGCCCGTGAAGCGGCGTCACATTGGCGCGATGGCACTGTTCATTTTGAGCTGTTTGCCAGTGCCAAATCGGACGAAGATAAAGTCGAGGATACCGACGGCGATCAGCCATTTGAAGTTGAATTAAAAGTGAGCGGTAAAACCTTGTCGGTACCGGCAGATAAATCCATCCTCGAAATATTGTGGGAAAACGACGTCGATGTGATGTATGCCTGCGAAGATGGCTGGTGCGGCAATTGCAAAGTTGGCCTGCTCTCGGGAAAAGTGGATCACCGTGACGAATTCCTGGATGACGCAGATCGCGAAAACTTTATGCAGGTCTGCATTTCCCGCGCCATGCCGGGTGAAAAACTCGTTCTCGATATCTAGTCGGAAGCGAGATTCGCGGTTTTTTTCTGCCAATCGTGATTATTTTGTGCTGGTTGTTGAAAAACACCCTCTAGGGGGCGCATAAATACTTCAATATACATCGATAACCGATTTTAGGCGTGAACAGGCGGCTAAAACCGGGTACATACAACGTAACGAAGATAACTGATATTTCTAGGGGGCTCCTATGGCAGGCAGCGTGAATAAGGTCACATTAATTGGAAATCTGGGCCGTGATCCAGAGGTTCGTTTCTCACAAAGTGGCGATAAAATTGCTAATTTATCCATCGCGACATCCGAAAGCTGGAACGACAAAGCGACGGGTGAGCGCAAGGAGAAAACCGAATGGCACCGGGTGGTCATCTTCAATAAATTCCTCGCGGATATCGCCGAAAAATACCTCAAGAAAGGCTCGAAGGTCTATGTCGAGGGCGCCTTGCAAACCCGCAAATGGACCGACAATGCTGGCATCGAAAAATACTCAACTGAGGTTGTCCTTGGTAATTTCAAAGGTGAACTCACCATGCTCGACGGCCGCGGAGATGGCGGCGGTGGCGATTACGGCGGCGGTGGTGGCGGTGGTTCGCAAGAGCCTGATTACGGCCCTGGCCCAAGTGGGGGTGGCGCTGGCGACGATCTCGACGACAAAATCCCGTTTTAACCCCAATGTATTAGCGCAATGACGATCGCTTATACCGACACAGGCGCAGGCGAGGCCGTTGTCATTTTGCACGGGCTATTTGGCTCGCGCCGCAACTGGGTATCTATCGCCAAAGCACTCTCTGAAACTCATCGCGTTATCACTGTCGATATGCCCAATCACGGCGAATCCGATTGGCTGGAGCCGGTGACTTATGAGGCCATGGCCGAAGCCATCGGCGCGTTCATCACGGATCAAAATCTGCGCGGCTGCACGTTGATGGGGCATTCAATGGGCGGCAAGACGGCGATGACGTTGGCGCTGACGCAAAGCGATCTGCTGAGCCGCTTAATCGTCGCTGATATATCGCCTGTCACCTACGACCACGACAATGCGACGAACATTGAAGCGATGGATGTCGTTGATTTATCGAGCCTTAACTCCCGCAACGACGCAGATGCGCAAATGGCAGAGGTTGTCGATGATCCGATGTTGCGGGCGTTCTTTTTGCAAAATTTGAGAAGAAACGGCGACGCGTATGAATGGCGGATCAATTTGGAAGGTCTCAAGGCTGGGCTTGGTGCGCTGCACGGTTTTCCAACTTCGGAAGCTCAGTTTGACAAGCGGACGCTGTTTATCGCTGGTGCCGAGTCAGATTATATCACGCCCGAGTATCATGCTGATATCGCTGACCTTTTCTCGGATGTTTCGCATGAAAGCATTCCTGGTGCCCAACACTGGCTCCACGCAGACAAGCCGAAAGAATTCACGGCAATTGTTCAGGATTTTCTAAAAGCGTAGTTTGTATCGTTTTAGCTTGTTCTGCGGCTGGTGTAATGTTCTGTTTTTTGCGGATTGAACGGAGCCACATGGCCGATATCAGGATCGTTAACATCAACGGCAAAGTCGCAATATTGACCCACATCCAACCGAAGAAATTGTAAATTATGCCGGCGGACAGTGCAGAAATCGCGAGGCCGGTGAATAGAATGAAGTCGTTCATGCCTTGCACCTTGGCGCGCTCAGATGGTGTGTGAACTTCGGTCAAAAGAATGGTGCCGCCGGTGAAGGCGAAGTTCCAGCCGACGCCGAGCAGGAATAGCGCAATAAAGAAATGAATGAAGCTGGTGCCCATCAACGCGACAATGACTGAACAAAGGAGAAGGGCGCTGCCAACAACAATAATACGTACAACGCCAAAGCGTTGGATAAATGATCCGGTGAAAAAACCCGGCGCAAACATACCAATGACATGCCATTGAATAACGCGAGCAATATTGTTATCGGTAAAGGCCTCAATTTTCATGATAACGGGTGTTGCAGTCATTAAGAAATTCATCACCATATAGCCGAACAGGGCGGCAATCAGTGCGACCACAAAGGTTGGAATGACAACAATTTGGCCGAGCGGGCGGCCGCCATCTTCAAATTCTGCCCTGGTAAGTTTCGGAATGTCGATGCCCAGCACCGCCACCGCCGCCGCCAGGCAAAATACTGTCAACGCCCAAAAAGTTCCTTGAAATACCGCTAAATTGAGCAAACTCTTGGTCATCAAAACTGTCTCTGGACCGACAACGCCACCGACCATACCCATCGCAATAACAATAGAAACCGACTTGGCCTTAATGTGCTCAGGCGCAGAATCGGCAGCAGCAAACCGGTATTGCTGTGCGGCTCCACCGTACATGCCGAACAGCAGAATACCCAAATTAAAGAGCACGAAGCTATCTATAGAAATGGAATAGGCGGATACAGCGGCTCCTGCCGCACCAACTATTGAGCCTATGACAAAGCTCCATTTTCGCCCAAGAACGCGCCCGAGATACGCCGCCGGCAATGTGCCCGCAGCGGTGCCAACGAGCATCATCGTGATGGGCGCGGTGACAAAAGTCAGATCGTCCCCCAGCATTGAGATCGAGACCAGCGAGGCGGCAATAAAGGTCAGCGTTCGGCCACTGTTAAACAATGCCTGACAGATCGATAGAACGACAACGTTTTTGGTATTTCTGGAGATGTCTGAAGTTTCTGGGGTGGTATTCATAGTCGAGCTTTACGTGATCAACTGACTCCTTGCAAGTGTTCTACCTTTCTTCCCCCCCCCCTTGAGAGGGGAGGGTTAGGGTGGAGGTGCGATAAAACCAGCCATGCTAAAAACACCCCCCTCCTCAATCCTCCCCTCTCAAGGGGGAGGAAGCGTAGTTGGACAAAAATCAGCGGGAAGAAACGTTCCGATTCGGGGCAAATCGGGCGCAAAATTTAAAGCATTTTTGAACTAATACTAGAATTAGATGTTGGCTTAATTTTTTTTAATTAAAGCGTTTAATATCAATACCTTATCAAGAAATAATTATCTCCAAAAACAGCTTGAATTGATTGTGGCAACGCGGCGAATTTGTTATAAATAGGTGATAAAAATCACATAATTTTTTAGCCTGTTTTTGGCGTAAAAATGCTCTTGAATTGAACGGAATTTACCTTGACCCCACCACCTGACGACCTCCCTCCCGAAGACGCCCCCGAAGCAGCCGGGCCTGATGACGGCGAGGGAAAACCGCCCGGTGATTTCGACATAATACCGGTCAGTATCGAAGACGAGATGAAAACCTCGTATCTCGATTACGCCATGAGCGTGATCGTGAGCCGGGCGCTGCCGGATGTTCGTGACGGCCTCAAACCTGTGCACCGCCGCATCATATATGCGATGAAAGAGGGTGGCTACGACTACAATCGACCATTCCGCAAATCAGCCCGTATCGTCGGTGACGTCATGGGTAAATATCACCCGCATGGTGATACTGCGATCTATGATGCCATGGTGCGTATGGCGCAGAATTTCTCGTTGCGTCTGCCGCTCATTCAAGGCCAGGGCAATTTTGGCTCTATGGATGGCGACCGCGCTGCCGCGATGCGGTACACCGAAGCGCGTCTTGCCCGCTCGGCGCATTCGCTGATCGAAGACATTGATAAAGACACCGTTGATTTTCAACCAAACTATGATGACAGCGTGCGTGAACCAAAGG
>CAJXJM010000239.1 GCA_913054205.1 uncultured Rhodospirillaceae bacterium | reverse complement strand
AGGAACATTGAGCGACATTTCGCGCGCATCTTGGATTTCAATTTCTATCAGTTGGGCAATACGTCCGGCGCGGCTGTTTCGGTCATACTCAATCGGCTCTTCGCTTAACGACAAAATCAATTCTCGCAATAAATTAGACACAGCAATAACGCACAAAGCATGGGGCCGCTGATCGGTGGCGTCTGCATTGATATAAAGGGTCCGCATATCAACATCACCGTGAATGTTGACCGCGTGCGGCGTTCCGGCGGGGATGTAAATTGCCCGGGCAGATGGCACGACCCAGGCGTCATTTTCTGTTTGCAGTCTCATGATGCCGGTCTTGGCATAAAGCAGTTGATCCCGCGCGTGATCATGGAGTGCAATCTCAAATCCATCGGCAAAGTTTTTCGACATCGCGCCAATCGATTGAGGCAAATCTTGAAAATCTTTTGGATCGGCGCTACGCGCTTTTTCAGGTGTCATCACAAATTGGCCTTAAAAATTAATCATACTTTGGCATAAACTCGACGAAATATGGCATGACATCGCATTTACGCCAAGCTATTCTTACCATCACGTCGAAACGAAGATTTTTGGCCACGCATTAAATGGCCCAAGGACATCGCACATGAACCGGGATCGATCCTATTTTTTATTACTGAACATTGGTCATTTTCTCGATCATCTGTTTACGCTGATATTCGCCACAGTTGCGGCGTTGGTGTTGTATCGAGAGTGGGATATTGGTTATGCGGGGTTATTGGCCTATGCAACGCCGGGATTTTTTGCTTTTGGGGTGTTTTCATTGCCGGCCGGCTGGCTCGCCGATAAATGGAGCCGAGATGGCATGATGTGCGTCTTTTTCTTTGGTATTGGTTTGGCCTCGATCGCCACTGGTTTTTCAGGGACGCCTTTACAGATGGGATTAGGCTTGTTCGTGATCGGCATGTTCGCTGCCATTTATCATCCGGTTGGTCTTGCTATCGTCACATTGAAATGGCGAAACACAGGCATGCGGCTTGCAGCAAATGGCGTGTGGGGGAATCTCGGTGTCGCCTGCGCGGCGCTTATTACCGGATACATGATCGACAATGGCGGATGGCGGATGGCGTTTATCTTGCCAGGTCTATTTTCCATCGGTGTAGGATTTGTCTATATGAGTTTGCGCTGGGCAGATATTCAAGCTGAGCGCAGCGAAGCAAAAGCAGAAACCAGCGACGTTACCGAAAGCATGTCGCCGTCTTATCGGTCACTGTTAATTCGCGTTTCAGCAATCGTATTTCTGACAACAGCCGTCTCGTCGATCATTTTTCAATCGACAACGTTTGCTTTGCCTAAGATTTTTGATGAGCGCCTGCAAGGTCTCGCCGTGACTCTCGCAGCCTGGACGGAAAACAATGTGATCTTTAGTCAGATATTTGAGCAAGGTGACGTCGCCAGCGTGATCGGCGCACTTGCGTTCATCGTTTTTGCTGTCGCTTCAATCGCCCAACTCGTTGTTGGCAGCATGCTTGATCGATTTGGTCCGCGCCCGGTATTTATGGCTGTTGCGGTTATTCAGCTCATCTTTTTTTCAATGATGCCGGGTTTGACGGATGGGGTCGCCCTCGCTGTCGCGTTCGGCTTTATGCTCGGTGCTTTTGGTCAAATTCCCATCAATGATTATATGATCGGCAAAACCGCTAAAGGTGCCTACCGTGCGCGCATTTATGGTGTTCGATATGTGGTGAGTTTCACCGTCTTGGCATTGACCTTGCCGCTGATAGCCTTCGTCTATAAAAATTGGGGCTTCGATACGTTGTTTTTGATACTCGCCGGGGCGGCTGTTGTGATACTTGCCGCCGTGGCAATCCTACCGAAACGCCTGCCAACGCCGGATGCCGAGCCAGTTGCCGCAGAATAGAAACCGCTCACTTGGCTTTTGCATAAGCCAAAACTTCGCGAATGTAGGCTTCGAATTGGTCTTCGAATTCCAACGGGATCAGCACCCATTAATTTTCCGTTACAGATCCGGAAGTGTAAAAATTTCCTGGTCGCCTTCAACATTGCGCAAGGCTTTGCGATCGAGGGATTTGAGCTTGCTGGGCGAGCAGGAATTAAAATTCTCAGATATGACGATAGGTACACCGACTTCTTTGGTCAGGCTCTCAAGGCGGGCAGCTTCGTTGGCGGCGGCTCCAATCACCGTGAATTCAAGTCGGTTCGGACTGCCTATATTGCCATAGGTGACCTCGCCCAAATGAAGACCAATGCCAAAGCCAATTTCATTCTCGCCATTTTTCACACGCTCGGCATTGACGATTTTCATTCTCTCGATGGCATCTTTTGCGGCTTCAAGGGCTTTTTTGGTGGCAACCGGCGTTGCCAATCCAATATCGCCGGCGATCGGAAAAATAGCCATGGCGGCGTCGCCGATATAACGCAAGACTTCGCCGCCGGCATCGAGCACGGCATCCGCCATGGCTTCTAGAAACTGATTGAGCATGACGAGAAAATCTTCCCGCGCCATGGTCTCCGAAAGCGCTGTCGAGTTACGCAGATCACAAAACCAAATGACAGAATAAATATTGTCGCCATCGCCGCGCCTCACCTGGCCGTTCAGTACTTTCTGGCCGGTCTGTTTGCCGAGATAGGTATCCAGCAAAGTGACAGCCGTGCGGCGCACATAATGCATTTCAATCAGACGGCTGAGCGCCGGCATAATTTCGTAGATATGGCCAAGATCATCGGTCGAGAACCCGCCTGGACGATCTGTCATCATCGAAAACACATTGCGCTGTCCATCGGAGAATTGACATAGGCCGGGGTATTGATGATTTCGTAATCGGCGTTGAATTCAGTGACCTCTTCCTCGCCTTTGTTCCAGGTAAACCCACGTGCATAGAGCTGCGGGTGAAGGGTTCGAATGATGGTGCGAAACCGCGTGATTGGGATACCCTTATCGACCAGACATTTATTAAACATGCCAATAAGCTCAGCCGTCGAAGAGGCATTCCAGGCCTCGGATAACAGCCAATGCGTCAACGGATTGGTGGTGAAAGAAGACACTTCTGCATCATGCGTTTCAATTTTTATCCCATCGGCATACCAGGCATCCATTTGGTCCCAATAAAAAGAAATGTGGCCTTTGAGATCAGCCACTGTGTCGTCTGGGGTCTCGTAGCCCCAGGCAATATCCTTGGCTTTATCCTTTTTGGTTTTCAAACCCCAATAAGATGCCATGCCCTTGAAGGGGCACATTGTTGTCTTTTCAGATTTTTCGATGTAGCGCTGATCTACGTCTTCGAGCGGAATATAAAACACCGGCGCGTAGCGTCCCTCCTTGAGGCGGAGCGCATTACTGGTCTCGGCGATTGTTTCGCCGCCAAACTCAACGCGTATGGTTTTTGCCACCGGTTCGACGGAAAGCATATATGCTGTATTGTTTTCGGCTAATTGATCCATATTGATTCCCTCAACTCTTCAGGGACATATAGTTTAAAATTAAGACGATGGTAGCCCTTACAGAAAGTTTCACCAAGTCTAACTATTCACCTTCCGGTGAGCGCATATTTACGGCACACTTGGCCTCATGAAAAATCAATATTCTGAAAAATTGGCAAACGCGGCAATTAATCGATTTCGCAAAACCAAAACCTCTAAAGATCTGGCTGTTTGCGTTTATGCGTCGCAGCTTTTAGGACGCGAGCCTTCCTTGGTTCTGCATGGCGGCGGCAATACATCGGTGAAAATATCCGATAAATCCGTCGGCGACATACTCTATGTCAAAGGCAGCGGATCAGATTTGGCCGTTATCGAGCCCGCCGGCTTTCCGGCGCTTGATTTGGAAGACCTCGCCGATCTGCAATCGCTCTCAGAGCTTGCCGATGAGGATATGATGAAATTGCTGAGGGCGGCTAAGCTTGACCCAGACGCGCCCAATCCGTCTGTCGAAACATTGCTGCACGCATTTCTGCCGGATAAATTTGTCAGTCATACCCATTCAAATGCTGTCCTGGCGCTGACCAATCAGGCCGATGGGGCAAAACGATGCGCAAAAGCCTTTGGTGATCGCGTCGCGGTTCTGCCTTACGCGATGTCGGGATTTACGCTTGCAAAAAAAGCTGCTGCCGCGCGTCAGAAAAACCCGGACATTGAAGGCCTTGTTTTTATGAAACACGGGCTTTTCACCTTTGGAGAAACCGCCAAGGAAGCCTACGGCCGCATGATCGGACTGGTGAGCGTTGCAGAGGCTGTCCTTAAACAGAAACCCAAAAAAACGTTTGTCGCTGCGAAATTGCCGAGCAAGCTTGGCCCGCTGGCAGAAGTTGCACCGATTATTCGAGGTGCGCTTGGTCCGGGCTGGCTGTTGGATTTCAGAACAAGTCCAGCGATCAAGTATTTTGTTAACGGCAAAGAGCTATCACGCTACGGCGCGGCAGGACCCGTGACGCCGGATCATGTTATTTGGACCAAGCCGAAGCCGCTTATCCTGGCGGCCCCTGATGCGGCGGCGATGGAAGATTATGGTGCGGGGGTGGACCGGGCCGTTGATACATTTGAGACACGCTATCTGAGCAGCTACGTAAAACACAATGCGCGCCACGGCGGCGAAAAAATTGTACGCGATGCAACACCGCGCGTCATTTTAGTGCCCGGGCTGGGGCTCTTTGGTGTTGGGCGGAGCATGAAAGACGCCGGCATTGCGGCGGATTTGGCTGAGGTGAATATTGCTGTCATTACCGGCGCTGAAGCTATTGGCCGCTATCGCCCGGCCAGTGCAGCCGATATTTTCGATATAGAAT
>CAJXJM010000238.1 GCA_913054205.1 uncultured Rhodospirillaceae bacterium | reverse complement strand
AAAATCATGGCATTGCGCACGAAGCTGTCCTTCAATGCTACTTCTCCTAGGTACTTAAAAAAAAATCAAAAGACCAACTACGAGTATTCCAGCAATGAAACGATTTGTGAGAATTTTCATAGAGAAACAATACCAATCAAATAAATTTGCAGCAACTTCCGATATCCGCAACGAGGAAACGAGAACGGAGGAATTAACATAAAACGCGACTCGCTAGGACATTCCCGCCATAATTCCCGATATCCATACGGGATTACGCGACAAAGGAAAAATGCGAATATGATTTACGGTATTGCAAAGATGTCAGATCAACAATTGGATGAAAAAGCTGAAGAATGGGCTGCTGAAATGTTTACCCATACCAAAGACGAAAAGGCGGATATTAATTCAGTGATGCTCTACTCGCCGTTGCTTCAATTAATTGCCAACGAACAGACCGGACGTTTTGTATAAAAAATCTATGCGATCACTTTAATAATTTCAGTATTGGCGTTGGTCGTAAGCATTACCTCAGTGCTGATTTCAGTTTCCTGACAACGAAAGTAAAACAACGATGAAAGGCACGGAGATTTCAACATCGCTTCTCATTGTGTGCACCGGAAATAATTGTAGAAGTCCGATGGCGGAAGCCTTAGCGAAGCGCCGTTGGCCGAACTGTAATGTGCAAAGCCCAGGAATGAGGTAGTAGTTTCTAGGGTTTAGCCAATGCTGGCGAACTTCAAACTGAGACACTACCAACAAACGAGGATTTGTTCAAAAATGGATTTGATTGAAGACCTAGATACAAGAGGCATTAAGCCGGGAGATTTTGTTATTCGTAAAGCTCACGGTGCCGAGCCGGTGGAAGACAGCTTTCAATGACACCCACTCTCATTCGGTCAGGTGATTGAATTAGTAGTGTGTGATCCGGCAAATCGCAAAGAGGCAAATTGTCCGGGCCACGTTTGGATGGAGGTAACGATCATGCCATTTAGTTCAAAGATGCCGCCGAAGCATGAGCAGTATCTTCAATGGACGCCAGAGGAATGTATCGTTATATCGGGATGGACATATTGTTTGCTCGGAGTTTTTTGGCCGCTTATTCGCTTGGTATATCGCAAGCCGTTCAACGGTCAAAAAACTGATTATTAAAATTCGCGCTTAAGAGGGGGAAATACTCTGCGGTTGTTTTTTCTTCGTGTACTTTTTGCACTTCGTGGTTAGTCGAATTATCGGGGACACGTAACAAGTACATGTCCCCATAATTCTCGTTGACGGGTCAAGCCCGCGTATGACGGCTGGGGTAGTGCCAGAAACTATTTCAATGACGCAGTGATCCAGATATGATAACCGTGAAATAAGAGGTAACTTTAGAATTATGGCAGTAACATAACACCTCCTATCTGAAGGGCCGCTAATATAAAAAACGGGGAATATCATGAGCACTTACAAAATTCTGATCATGGGCGCATCCTATGGCTCGCTTCTGGGAATCAAACTGGCACTCGCCGGGCACACGGTGAATATGGTGTGCTTGCCGGAGGAAGTAGATTTAATTAATGCCGAAGGCGCTAGATTGCGCCTGCCGGTTCGGGGCCGAGACGCGCCGGTCGAAATCAATTCGCAAGATGCGCCGGGTATATTGACCGCCGCGACGACTGATGCCGTCGATCCGTCCGACTACGATCTGGTGGCCCTCGCAATGCAGGAACCGCAGTACCGGTCACCGGGCGTACGAGAACTGCTTGATGCCGTCGCCAAAGCCAAGGTTCCTTGTATGTCGATTATGAACATGCCGCCGCCGCCGTATCTCGCGCGCATTCCCGGCCTCGACGCCAGTTCTCTGAACGATTGTTATACCGATCACACCATTTGGGAGAACTTTAATCCTGCCCTGGTGACGCTGTGCAGTCCGGACGCGCAGGCGTTCCGCCCGCCTGAGGAGAAAGTTAATCTGCTGCAAGTCGGTTTGCCGACCAATTTCAAAGTTGCTCGTTTTGATTCTGACGAGCACACCGCCATGCTGCGCGATTTAGAGGCCGATATTGACGCCATTCGATTAGATGTCGACGGTGAGAAAATTGAATTACCGGTAAAGCTCAGGGTTCACGATTCGCTGTTTGTCCCGCTGGCCAAATGGAACATGCTGCTGACCGGCAATTATCGCTGTGTGCAGAAAGATGACATGCGGCCGATCAAGGAGGCTGTTCACAGCGACATCGAATTATCGCGCTCGATCTACAACTGGGTCGGCAAGGTGTGCCAATCCATCGGTGCCGCCGAAGAGGACCTCGTACCGTTTGAAAAATATGCCAAGGCAGCCGAAGGTTTGTTGAAACCATCATCAGCGGCGCGCGCCTTGCTTGCCGGTGCCCCTAATATCGAGAGAACCGATCTATTGCTGAAGTCTATCGCCGCGCAGAAGGGCATGCAGCTCGATGCCGTCGATGAAACAGTTGCTAAGGTCGATGTTTGGCTTGAGGGTAACCGCAGCAAAGCTTGATTTCAGATAAAGAGGCGGCGAACTACGGCACCCTGTAGACATATATCTGCGGACAAAATCCGTCGTCGATTTCGTGCACCGCTTCGGGCTGCCAGCCGGGGATTTCAAACACATTGCTGATAATTAGAGTGCCGGTATTGAGATCGCGCTCCAGTTTGGGGCGCAGCCTCTCAAGCGCTTCAGAGTGGAGATAGCAGACGACTGCGGCGGTCTCTGCCCGAAATGCAAAGCTCTTATTGAGCATATTCACGCGCTGAATGGTGAGATTTTGCCGAATTTGAAATATCCGCCGCACTTGCATAACAAGCCAAGGCACCGGCGAAATTTCATAAGCGTAGACCTGTGACTTTGGAAATCTTTGCGCCAGTGGAAACGCCAAAGACCCCCAGCCAGCGCCTAAATCACAAACCTCGCCAGAGAACCCCGCCGGCAATAAATCAAACATATGCTTTTTCGATCCTTTGGAACTCGGCACCGGCGAAATGCCGGTCACGACACAATAGATCAGAGACAACGAGCAGGTAATGACCACAAAGGCCAAAACCGAATATTCAAACAGCACAGACAAATGCCTTTCAGAGCATTTATTCGATTACTCTGAAAGTGCTACGCAGGTTGGTCTGATAGGCTCAATGGGAGCTAATGTCAGGCAGGTACTAAAAGAGAAACAGAAATATTAACTGGTCCTCGGTAAATAATAAGAGGAAGGCGCGCTATTGCAAGCCGGTAGTTTCATCCAGGCCCAGCATGAGATTAAGATTTTGCACGGCCTGACCCGAGGCCCCTTTGCCCAAATTATCAAGCTGCGCACAGACAACCGCCTGGCCCGCTGCATCATTGGCAAAAACGAAAAGTTTCATCATATTTGTGTCGTTCAAATCTTCCGGGTCGAGGCTGGCCATATCTGAGGTATCGGCGAGCGGAGCCACCTGAACATAGCGCTGGCCCGCGTAATGATCGGCCAATGCCGCATGTATGTCGCCAGGTTTTACATTTCCTTCAAGCGACCATAGTTGCAGCGGTACCGAGATCAGCATTCCTTGGGCAAAACGACCGACACTCGGCACAAACACCGGCGCATGATCAAGGCCGCTCCGATTTTGAATTTCAGGCGTGTGTTTGTGAGCAAGGCCTAGACCATAGAGATAAAACTCAGCGTCGGTATGATCAGGCGAAGTTTGATCCTCAAAAGCGGCAATGAGCGATTTTCCTCCGCCCGAATAACCAGAGATTGCATTTATCGTGATCGGAAAATCTGATGGTAAAAGATTTCTTGTAACAAGCGGATGGATAATCGATATAGACGAACACGCATAACAACCGGGATTGCTCACCCGCGTCGCACTCGCTATCAGATCGCGCTGATTGGCTTGATATTCCGGAAAACCATAGGCCCAATCGGGATCAATCCGATAGGCAATCGACGCATCAATCACGCGTGCTTTGTCGTTTTCAATAAGCGCAACCGCTTCCCGGGACGCATCTTCCGGCAAACATAGGATCGAGATATCAGCCTCGTTTAACATTTCAGCACGCGCAACGGTATCCTTGCGCCGGCCCTCACCCAAATGCAACAAATCGATATCGTCCCGGTCTTGCAACCGGCCCTGAATTTGCAGGCCTGTGGTCCCTGCTTCACCATCTATGAAAATTTTTGCCATAACGGCGCATATATCCGCGTTTCCGCGGTAAAACGCAATGCCTAGAATTCAAATTTTTGATTTTTTGATTTTTTTCGAGCGTTCCGGGAGAGATATACGCCTTGTTCCAATCCCATTAATAGCTGTTGATAGCGACCACTCTCGCCGAGCTTCTTCATGCCACGATTGAAAGCAGCCAAAAAAAGAGCCTGCATTTCTGCAAGCCCTCTTTTGTTCGAATGATCGTTAAGCTTAACGTTTCGAGAACTGGAAGCTCCGGCGCGCTTTTTTGCGGCCGTATTTCTTACGTTCAACAACGCGGCTATCACGGGTCAAAAAACCTTCTTTCTTCAAAGCACCACGAAGGGCTGGCTCATAAGAAGTCAGGGCTTTTGAAATGCCGTGACGAACTGCACCGGCTTGGCCGGAAAGGCCGCCGCCTTTGACTGTGCAATTTACATCATATTGATCAGCCCGTTCGGTAACGCCAAACGGCTGATTGATCATCATGCGCAATACTGGACGGGCGAAATAGGTTTCAACCGTGCGGCCATTGACCGTGATTTTACCGCTGCCAGGTTTAATCCAAACGCGGGCAACAGCATCTTTCCGTTTACCCGTTGCATAAGAACGGCCGAGCTCGTCT
>CAJXJM010000237.1 GCA_913054205.1 uncultured Rhodospirillaceae bacterium | reverse complement strand
CCGCCGAGTGTTCCGGTATTGCGGATTTGCGGCGACGCAACTTTAGCTGCCGAATCAGATAGCAGCGAAAATTTCGCCTTGATCGCTTTATTATTAACGATCTCCGTCAACGTCGTGAGTGAGCCAATTTCAATGCCATTGGCGACTTCACGAATGCCTTTAAGCTCATTGATCCCTGATATATCGATCACGGTTTTGGGCTGCTTCACCCGATCTTTAAACCACGTCAGACTATCGTTACCACCGGCCATGACCCATCCGTCCTTGCCAGCTTTTTTTAGACTTTTCAAAGCATCAGTCACCGTCGCAGGTTGCTGAAGTTCAAATGTAGACATCATATCTCTTAACATTGCACCACTCCTTTACTGAGTGTTGACGGCGAGGGTTTTATAAGACTGAGGTCTCCCCGCTGCGGCGTTAATAATCATGTCAGGCACAACCGGTGTCCGGTTAAACATATGCCCACCAAGCGCATCCGAAATTGCAACCAAGATGGCTGCCGTTGCAGCACCTTGCACGGGTTCTCCGACACCCTTGGCACCGACCGGATTGGATGTATCAGGTTTACCGACATGCGTGACCATCATTTCTGAAGGTACATCCAATATTGTCGGAGGTCTTGAGTTGTGGAGCGAGCCGTTGAAAGACATGCCCAACTTTGGATCGAAAACATAACGCTCCGACAAAGCCATACCGTACCCCATCACCGCACCACCTTTAATTTGGGTAGCAAGACTTTGAGGATGAACGGCGGTGCCGCAATCAGCGACTTCGACATGCTCCAATATTTTGACCTTACCGGTTTCGGTATCGACTTCAACTTTCACAAACGCCGTTACCAAGCCAGGTGTCACACCCTTCTTCGGAAGCTTGTCTTTTGTGACGCCGACCAAACCGGTACCGGCTATACTAGCCGTTGCCCATTTGGTGATGGGGTTGATATCCTTTGGCATTTCCTTTCCGGAATATTTGCCGCCCAATTCAATGGCACGTTTGGCTGCTTGAGCCCAACTCATCGACTTGGAAGGATCGGCCTTGTTAAAGACCTTGCCATCGGTGGTGTCATAATCATCCGGCGATCCGCCGAGGTCTTTTGCTGCAATTTCCTGCAACTTCGCCTTGGCATCCATACCTGCGGCCCAGTTTGTCCGGGTTTGAGTATAGGTGGAGTTGGAGCCAAACTGGCCCAGAACAAACGGCAGGCCTTTAGAAGAATCGCCGCGTTCAATAACCATGTTTTCCCAACTTCCTCCCAAAGCCTCAGCAGCTGCGCGTGCTGTTGCTGCGTAGGAATAAGTTCCTAGGTTACCACAACCGGAGTGCACATGAAGCTTGCCGTCTGGCATAATTCTGACCAAACCGTCAAAACCTGCCGCACCGGCGGAATGATAAGCAGAACCGACACCGATACCGATTACTTTGGAGCCGTTTTTCTTGCCGCTTTCTTTCTTCTTCTCATCCCACTTGAAAAGATCAGCACCTTTGGCCAATGCGTCTTTCAGATAAGCACTGGTGACCGGGCCCTGTTTCGCGCCGTATTTGGCATTGTTATCCGGCGCATTAATCATCCGAATAGCAACTTGATCGAGACCGAGTTTACGCGCTGCCTTGGCGATAATGGGTTCAATCGCCGCCGCCGTTTGGTTCTCACCGGGACCCCGTTGAGGCCCGCGAACAGGCGTATTAGTCAGCACCGAAATGCCTCGCCATCGCATGGCTTCCGGTTGGAACACGATGGAGAAAGAACTACCGGCATTACGGAAGTCCCAGAAACCTGTGTTCGGACCATTGTCATGCACGATAAACATGTCGGCAGCCAATACGCGGCCATCTTTACGGAAGCCGATTTTAACCCGGCCTTGGAATCCAGGACGCCCTTTACCAATCGCAAACTCTTCAGCGCGGCTAACCCGCATAAGGACCGGACGACCACCCAAAAGCTTAGACATATGGGCTGGAATTGACATTTCGGCGTAGGGCCCACCCTTGGAGCCAAAACCACCGCCACAAAACGCGCCGTTATAGACAAGCTGTGTAGGTTTGATACCAATATAACGTGATAGACCAAAGATAATAAAACTCTGACTTTGCGCTGAGCCATAAACATGGCACTTTCCATTACGCCAATAAGCCATCGCAGAACGCGGCTCCATCGAGTGATGGGAATAACCGGCGGTTACAAAGGTTTCATCGACAATAAGATCAGCTTTCTTGAAATTACCGTCGAGATCACCAAACTGCCATTCCTCGGCGGGTTTACCCATTGGCAACTGATCTTCACCGGCTTCGGCAAAGTCCTTCGCTGTCCATTTAATGTTTTGCAGCTTCAATCTGACGTTGGCGACGTTACCATTGGTCCGTGCATCAGGACCACGCGGAAAGAGGCTTTCCAATGGATCGATCACAAAAGGCAGCGGCTCGAGATCGAGTTTGATCAAATTAGCGGCTTCTACTGCGGCTTGCTCGGTCTCAGCCGCCACGGCCAGAATAGGTTCGCCGATGAAACGCGGCTCGTTATTCAAGATCGGATTATTCGGCGGTGGAAAAGACGGTACTTTATCGGCCGTCAGAACTGCCAAAAAACCTTTCACTTTTTTAGCTGCCGAGATGTCGATATTTTTTACCCGAGCATGTGGCATTGGGCTGCCTAGCATGCGGCAAAAGACCATGCCATCAGCACGAATATCTTCGGCGTAATTGGCCTTACCCGTTACCTTGGCGAGTACGTCGGGTGGAATGAAATCTTTTCCGATTAATTTATAAGCCATGTTACACCTCCTTCGCAGCGGTTAGAACAGCGTTCGTATAATGATCATAGGCGCCGCAACGACATAGATTGCCCGACAAACCTTGGCGAACTTCATCGCGCGTTGGATTTTTATTGTTGTTTAGCAAAGCCACGCCTGACATGATTTGACCGGAAGTGCAGAAACCACATTGAGGTGCAAGTTCAGTAATCATGGCTTTTTGCAGGGGATGAAGGCCGCCGTCTTTGCCTTTAACGCCTTCAATCGTTGTGACCTTACCTTGTTTCACTGAACTCGTGAGCGTTGAGCAGGAATAGGTTGGCAGGCCATCGACCAGCACCGTGCAAGCACCACACTCACCGCGGTCACAGCCAAGCTTCGTGCCCGTTAGACCAAGCTTATAGCGTAACGTGAAGGCAAGTGTTTCTTCTGCCGGTACATCGACACGGCGGGTTTTGCCGTTGATACTCAAGGATACCAGTTTTGGTTTCACCGTAGCTGCCATGGCGCCGGAACCAGCACCTCGGAAAATATATCCAGCCGCAGACACAGCAGCACTGGATGCGATGGCGCCTTTAATAAAGTTGCGCCGAGATGTCTCGGCACGTGCGATTTCTGATATTGGATTAATCGGTTTTTCATCCTGCACAACAGAAGCTTCGAAATCGAAGTCCTCCGGCAAGAAGCGTTCGTCAGGTGCGAAATATTCGGTCATAGATAACCTCCCGTTATTATTCCATTATTATAATTTAAATAGATTGGGGCACGATCGCGGATGGATCGCGTTCTTAAATGTGCAGCCTCCCTTGTTTCGACTGATTATCACGGATCTCTAGATTTGTGATTTAGCCAGTTAGATCCAATAAATTTCCAAAGTTATATTATAGTTAAATAATAGGCACAGTTTTAAATATCCAGCAATAGTAAAATAAATAGTACTTAGATTTCGTAGTACTTAGATTTTTTATTTAAGATTAATTTCGCGCCACTCGGATGCTAATCGCTTTGCCTCGTGGACTTCTTTTCCGCTCAGATGTTCGGCAATTTCTTGTACAACATAGGTTGCACCCTCATGTCCGGCGCCAACTGCATTATCACACCACATATAAGATAAAAGGTAGGATTGCCGAACGCCGTCGCCGCGCCGGTACATCAGACTTAGGAACATATGAGCTTGCGGTATATTGGCTTGGGCTGCGGCGAGGAACAACTCTCGGGCGCGGCTAAAATCCCTCGGAACGCCGCTACCAGTGTAATACAAAGTGCCAAGGCCACTTTTGGCTTTAGCATGACCATTCTCTGCTAGGCGACTCCAGATCACGGCTGCCTTGCCATATTTTCCAAGATTGTAGGCCGTTAGCCCTTGGAAAAATTCGCTCCCTTGTTTGATTTCGCCACGACCTTCGGTGGTCATCGTAAAGGAAGCCAGGGAGAAAATGACATTGATGATTACAAGATGTTTCGCAAAATATCCCATGGTAAAACTATGACATAAAAAAGGCTTTAGGATCGAGTCATAATTTGGCGTGACTCTCTAAGCTAGGCATTCACATTTACGTGAAGCGATCAGGAATGAAGCAATCTCCAGGTTGCGGAGATTTAATTACCGGTGCAAGGTCCAATTGCTCCAATTGTTCTGATTAAGACGGTAGGAAATTTGAAATGAATAAGACTGTCTTGAATGTGCTGGCAGTAGTTGCGCTTGCGATATGCGCCACAATTCCTTTGCGAACGAATGCCGAGTCTCAAGATCAATTTGTAATTGGCAAGCAAGCCTATGAAAACCGAGAATACTCAACGGCCCTAAAAATTCTGCTACCCCTAGCCGAAAAAGGCCTGTCCGACGCGCAAGTTATAATTGGCGACATGTACAATATTGGCCGCGGTTTTCAACAAGATAATTCGCGGGCCATTGAGTGGTATCAAAAAGCCGCTGAGCAGGGAAACTTAGATGCCATTCAAATGTTGGGTCAAGGCATGAGGTTACTTGGAGAATCTTCCCCTTAACCGCAATGCTCAATAACGGCCTTTTCAGGAATATCTGCTAATGGGATGGACCGACCGT
>CAJXJM010000236.1 GCA_913054205.1 uncultured Rhodospirillaceae bacterium | reverse complement strand
AACGTCAACGGCTTCGCCGGTAGAGATGTGGCCAAAGTGGAGTTTGCCGCCGGTCATTTCAACCAGACGTAAATCGCGCTCAACGATGATAATTTCAGCTTCCGGCGGAATGCCGGGCAGACCCAGCCGAGTGGCTGTTTCACCGGCATTCATGCCTTCACGGTTAACCAGTGATGGCTCTTCCGCATGTTGAACGATGAGCAGATCGTAGGTGCGGGCATAGCTGAGCGCGCGGCGTAGCACTTGAGCATTGGCAATCGCGCGGTCGCCATCGGTAAAGGCGACGGCGCCGGTTTCGGCGAGAATGCCAATCTCCGTCAGCTCTTTGCCTTCTAGTCCTTTTGTCAGTGCAGCGTAGGGGTAAATTTTTGCGAGGCCGATTTTGCGGGCGCGCCGGGCAACAAATTCGACTTGCGACATATCAGAAATAATCGGGTCGGTGTTGGGCAGGCAGACCATTGTCGTAACGCCGCCGGCGGTCGCCGACCTGCCAGCGCTTTCGATCGTGCCTTTATGTTCGTAGCCGGGTTCTCTCACTTGTACGCGTATATCGACGAGACCAGGGCTGAGGCAGAAGCCGCCGCAATCGATAACTTCGGCACCTTTTGGCGGCCCTTTTTTAAAAATGTCCGGACCAATATCGGCAATTTTCTCGCCGTTCGTCAGCACGCCGCCCTCGGCATCACAAATGACGTCCAATCCACTCGCCGGGTCGAGCAATCGCACATTTATATAAGCTTTCTGGCCAAGTGTTTCATCGGGGCGCGCCGCTGTCCAAATACCAGTCAATTTGCTGCCTCCTGCATTTCTAACTGAAGGTTATTGGACAATATATCGAGACAGGCCATGCGAACCGCGACACCCATCTCAACTTGCTCGCGGATGACGCTGCGGCTGTAATCGTCGGCTACTTCTGAATCGATCTCGACACCTCGGTTTGCGGGTCCCGGATGCATGATCAAGGCGTCCGGTTTTGCCACAGAGAGTTTTTCATAATCGAGGCCGAAGAAATGGAAATATTCGCGAACCGAGGGAAAGAAGTTGCCTTGCATGCGTTCATTTTGCAGACGCAGCATCATTACAATGTCGCAGTCTTTGAGACCTTCCTTCATGTTGTTGAAAACCTTGACGCCCCAATTTTCTGCGCCTGTCGGCAGCAAGGTCATCGGCGCGACCAAATTTACCTGAGCGCCCATTGTCATCAGCAAGTAGATGTTCGATCTGGCGACCCGTGAGTGCAAAATGTCACCGCAAATCGCTATTTTGAGGCCTTCAAGCTTGCCGCGGCGCCGTTGAATGGTGAGAGCATCGAGGAGGGCTTGAGTGGGATGCTCGTGACTGCCGTCGCCGGCATTTATGACCGCACAATTAACCTTTTCGGATAACAGCTGGACTGCACCTGATTGTCCATGGCGTACGACCAGTACATCCGGGTGCATGGCGTTCAAGGTAGAAGCTGTATCGATTAGCGTCTCACCTTTATTCACCGAGGAACTTTGCACCGTCATATTAATGACGTCAGCGCTTAGACGTTTACCGGCCAGCTCGAAAGATGTGCGGGTTCTGGTTGAATCTTCAAAGAATAAATTGATAACCGTTCGCCCGCGCAGCACGTCAACTTTCTTATCTGTCTGGCGATTCTGTCCGACATATTCATCAGATTTCTGAAGAATATGGGAGATTTCCTGGACGGATAGGCCTTCAATGCCTAGGAGATGGCGGTGCGGATAGGGGGATTTTTTAGGGCTGTTTGCCATAAAGGCGCACTATAGGGACGACTTTTGAAATGGGCAAGTCTCCAATTTAGGATTTTTTGCTTTTATTTCAGCGGACTATCAATTGTTGTTCTGAAGCGAATCAAGTGCGCCTTGCAATATGTAGGCGGCAGCTAATTTATCAACCACTTCTCCCCGTCGCTTGCGAGTCATATCTGCTTCGTCGGTCAGAAACCGCTGAACCGCGGAGGTTGATAATCGTTCATCCCAGAAGGCAATGTTGATGTCCATGCGATCCAGTATGTTGGTGCCGAATTGGCGGATAGATTGGCAAGCGGGGCCTTCAGTGCCATCCATGCTCACCGGCAGTCCAATGATCAGACCACCAATGTCGCGCCCCTCAATGATCTCTGTGAGAAGCTCAAAATCTTTGGTGAATTTAGAGCGCCGGATTGTATCGATCGCTGTTGCGACTTTTAAATCACTGTCAGAAACAGCAAGTCCAATGGTCTTGGAGCCGACATCAAGCCCCAGAAAGCGCTGTTTAGGCGGCAGGCTATCGGCTAGTTCGGCTATGGTTTCATGGATCATAGCCTAACATAACGCCAAAAATCCGCATCCGAAAGGAAAGCAATTAAATTTTAAATCGCCAGGATCGATACGCCCGTCGCAATAAGAATGGCGTAGGTTATTTTTTTGAACCAAGCGAACGGGGCGATTTTAAACAATGTTCGTCCACACCAGGCACCTAGGATAAAAAGTGGTACGACAATAATGGTGCGCGCAATTGTTGCCTCAGTATAAGCACCTTCGACGATCATTCCAACTAGTAAAAATACGATTGCCACGGCGACCGAAACAATAATATTAGCGCGCTGAACGGGTGGCGCGTCGGGTGATGAAAGATAATAAATGACAAAAAAGGTCCTCCAGGAATGCCAAAACCGCCTGTTATGCCGCCGGCCAAAGCGCCCGCCGTGGCACTGGCAACAACATTTCGCTTGCCGGAATAGGTCCAGCCGCTCATTAAGATAAATGCTGCGACGAGGATAAAAACACCCATGCCACGCCGAATAATCACAGGATCGGCGGACACCAAAAAAAGTAAACTCAGTGGAATCGAGATGGCGAGGGCGATTGAAAGTGGTGCGGCTTCCGCCCAATTCGCTTTTTTCACAGCTTCCGGCCAGAGCAAAAAATTGCCAATAAGGGCGGCTGCGGCGGTGATGGCTATTGCTTCAATGGGCCCCCATAAAACAGCTAAGATAGGAATGATGACGAGACCGCCGCCAAAACCGGAATAGCCTTGGATCATGGCGCTGACAAAAGCGACAATAGCAGCGATGGCAAGGCTTTGATCTAATACTTCTGTAAACATTTGGTATCCCCGATTAATTGATTATTAGCTTACCAACCACCGGATTTTATCCAGCCTTTGATATACGTCGGCGCTTCGTTCTCGATTTTTTCGAGATACGTATCTTTGAGCTGTTGTTCTTTGGCTAATCGATTTTCGACAAACTGGGGAGATTTTAAGGAACGTGCAATTTTATTCCAGAGATTGCGAAACATTTCTCTTCGGGTTTCGCAAGCAACGCGGCGAAGCTCCAGGTGATAGGCCCGTTGGTCGATCTGGCTTGGGTCGATCTCGAAAATTGTTGGTTCTACTCGAGATCTCCCGATTGTGGTGGTTTCAGCCAAGGCTGTCGAAGGCAAAAATGAGCTAAATGGCCATGCCTTTGGGATCATAGATTGGATTCAAAAGCCGATTGATCATGAATATCTAAACCGGGCATTGCACCGTGCTATTCAAACCGGGGCGGCGGCTAAACCCCAAATCCTTCATGTTGAAGATAATTTGGATGTTGCGCGCGTCGTTTCAACCCTGGTTGAGGATGTGGCAACTGTCACGTTGGCGGCGAGTTTGGCGGAGGGCAAAAATTATTTGCGTACCCGCAGTTTCGATCTGGTGGTGCTTGATTTGATGTTGCCGGATGGGGCGGGCGAAGATTTGTTTGCTGTGGCGCATGAATCCGAATTAGCTGCGCCGCCCTTTATCGTATTTTCAGCGAAGGAAATAAAATTCTCGACAGCCTCTGATGACATCAAAGCGACGCTGGTTAAATCGCTCACCAGTAACGAGCAGTTGGTGTCGACCATCCGATCAGCGATCAAAAGAAACTAATCGAAAGCTTCTTCCCAAGTGCCTTGAGTTGCTGCTTTGGAGTATTCGGTCGCTTTATTTTCAAAGAAATTGGCGTGCTCAACGGCATTAAGCATAGCGTCCAGCCAGGGCAGCGGGTGTTTTTCGATTTGATAGATTGGTTGAAGGCCGAGCTGCGATAATCGGCGGTCAGCAATGTAGCGAATATAGGATTTAACATCCGCCGCCGTCAGTCCTTCTACCGGCCCCAGACCAAAGGCCAAATCAATAAAGGCGTCTTCATGGGTAACGATGGTCTCACAGGACTTGTAGAGGTCTCGTTCCAATTCCGGTGTATTGATTTCCGGGTTCTCAGATAAAAACGTCTTGAACAATCTAATCGTTGATTGGCAATGCAGGCTTTCATCCCGGACTGACCAGGTAACAATCTGGCCCATGCCCTTCATTTTGTTGAAGCGCGGGAAATTCAATAACATGGCAAAACTGGCAAACAATTGCAGGCCTTCGGTAAAGGCACCGAATACGGCAAGGGTGCGGGCAATATCGGCTTTGGAATCGACATTGAAACCCTGCATGTAATCGAACTTATCCTTCATTTCTTTGTATTGAAGGAAGGCCGAATATTCTGTTTCCGGCATGCCGATGGTATCAAGCAAATGGGAATAAGCAGCGATATGTACGGTTTCGATGTTGGAGAATGCCGCCAGCATCATTTGCACTTCGGTAGGCTGAAACACCTGCGCGTAATGTTTCATATAACAATTGTTAACCTCGATATCCGACTGGGTGAAGAAGCGGAAAATCTGGGTCATGAGATGTTGTTCAGATTCTGAAAGCTTGTGATGCCAATCTTTGACATCGTCCGCCAAAGGCACTTCTTCCGGCAACCAATGAACTTGTTGCTGGATTAACCAGGCATCATAGCACCAGGGATATTCG
>CAJXJM010000235.1 GCA_913054205.1 uncultured Rhodospirillaceae bacterium | reverse complement strand
GGCTTTGAAGGAGAGCTGGAATTTGATACCAGCAAACCGGATGGCTCGCCTCGCAAATTACTAGATCCAAGTCGGATGAAGGCGCTCAACTGGTCTTCGAGGATCAACCTAAAAGATGGCCTCGCATCTACCTATCAATGGTTCCTCGATAACGGCGCTTAATTCGGCGAATTTGTTATTAATCCTCGATACGCAGCAATAGCGCGATCGATATAGGCTTCCCAACTATAACTTTGCTCTACGCGCGCGCGCGCGCGAAGACCCATTTGACGGCGGTCATCACTATCTTCTACCATATGTTTTAGGGCATTGTGCAAGGCGGCGACATCTTTTGAAGCAACTATCACTCCTTCCGCATTTTGGTCGATGATATCATCAGCGCCCGCTTCTGGCGTCGTGATTACCGGCAACCCACTGGCCATGGCTTGCAGCAATGACAGTGGAAAACCTTCTTCCAAGGATGGTAGGCAAAAGATATCGGCAGCCTGAAGTTCATCCGGCAAATCATTCGAGGCAATAGCGCCTCTCACCGTGACGCCTTCTAGATTTTCCTCTGCTAATACTTTTTTAAAACCCTTCTCGACGGGCCCAATGAGGTGCAACTCGGCGATATCGGAAAGCCCCTTGAAGGCGCGTAAAAGCCATGGCACGCCCTTTCGAATGCCAATACCACCAACACATACAATGCGCAGTTTTGGATTCGGACTATGTTCCTCACGCGGCGAAAATCTGGTCAAGTCGACGCCGTAGGGATTGATGATCAACTTCTCGCCAATGCCTCTTGCCTGAAAGGTGCTGGCGGCGAACTGCGTTGGCACTGCAATCGCGTCGGCAAGCTCATATTCCCGCTCTTCTCTCGCGATTATGTCAGGATGAGTTCCGGCAAATGCCAGCCCAAACTCGCTATAGGATTCGGTGAGAATTTCAGTTTGGTGGGTTATATGGCTTGATCCACGCTCTATCACCACTTTCATGCCCGCCGACTGTGCAGGTTCAATGGCTTCGAGCGTTGCAGCACTCCAGCCGACCAGCACATCAACTTTACCAATGGCGTGCCGTGCGGCAAAATTCCCAAATGACTTCGCTATCGCCAGATCAGGTTTGCCGCCAATCGGAAATTTATCATAGATTCTGCGGCGTAACTCAAGCCAGGGTGCGGTCATCATCGGCACGCCTATCGGCAAAAACTTTGCTGCCACGGAAGCCGGATAGGTCGTCAGCAATCGCGCTAAATACCCGCGCTGATGTAGGCCATCTGCTAAATCAAATGCGTGCCATCTGCCATGTACCGATATGACAATTTTTAACGGGTCTGCTTCTTGATCGTTCATAAATATTAGGCCTTACCACGCACCATTTTTTCCATCGTTTCAACCAGGCGATCGACGTGATCATCCCAGTCAAATTTCTCCAAAGCACGCTGTCGACCAATTTCCGGCAAACTCAACCTCAGCTTTTCATCCTGATCCAATTGCCGAATGCAATTCGTTAATTCAGCAACCGAAAAGGGCTCGAAATATAAAGCTGCGTCACCACAGATTTCGCGGTTAACCGGTGTATCCGCCGCTATAACGGGTAAGCCGCTACTCATTGCTTCGGCCATTGGATGGCCAAATGTTTCAGAGACCGATGGAAAAATAAATACATCTTGAGATCTATAAAGATCGGGTAGATCTTTATATTTATGATGCCCCAATGAAACAATGCCGCGCTCCGCTGCATCATTCACGATGAGAGAATCCAGATCACCGCCCCGCATTTCATCAAATTCAGTTGGCGCCATCGTGATCGTTGCGTGGCTGTTAATGCCTATACGATTTAATTGATCCGTCGCCTGGCACACGATGTGAGGGACTTTATGGGGATAATAAACGGAGACGTAAATCAATCGGCAGGTTCCGTCTTCTCTCCATTTACGCTGAATCGGTGCTGGTTTAAATACTTCGTTGATGGTGCCGTATGGATTGACAGCACATTTTTCAACGATCTCCGGTCGCCAAAGGGCTACCATATCACGCATTGCTTGAGTTGGTGTGATAATCTGATCCGCGGACATCGTTGAGATCAGCATTAATTTGCGGCGAAAAAAACGGTTAATA
Source organism: uncultured Rhodospirillaceae bacterium (assembly GCA_913054205.1). Taxonomy (GTDB): domain Bacteria; phylum Pseudomonadota; class Alphaproteobacteria; order Rhodospirillales; family UBA2165; genus TMED23. The sequence goes on along the minus strand of CAJXJM010000235.1, from coordinate 2,749 downwards.
CCATTTCTGACTCCAAGTGAGGCTGTCATATTCGCGAGATAAAACGGATCAAACAATCCGCCTTCTCTTAGCAATAGAATTTGCTTTACCGGACAATTGATAAGACCAAAATTAGCCGATGAAAACAGAATGTCGGGATCAAACTTTTTGACAAATTGTCGCCAAAAGGTCTGTTCCCAAAGCAACCTCTTGAAAGGTGAGAATTTCGCGACATTAAGCCGTCTGATGGGGCTATCGAATTCGGTTTCAAACTCCTCCGAAGCGGCCACAGTGACATCTACACCGCGAGCTTCCAAGGAACGCAAAAGATTATTGGTATAGGTCACAATTCCGCCTTTTCGAGCGGATAACGCATTTACAAGAATTCTCATACCGCACGGATCCTTTGCACGGCATCAAGTATTTCCTGCAAACGCTGAGTATGACTAAACGAGCCTTGATTCACACAATTATATCCCCGTGCGGCAATCGCTTGTCGTTCTTCATCAAGCAACATCCATTTTTTACATTGTTCAAACAATTCTTGATCATTATCGAAATATGCTACTTCTACATCTTCTTCAAAAATACCCGTCATTTCATCATTGCGTTCGTGTAGCATAAACCCACCGCAGGCGGGAATCTCTATCGATCGGCAGGTTTGCAAGTCGCGGTTCTCTTTACGCAAAAAACAAAGATTTATTTTACTGGCACAAATTACTTTTATGTATTCTTCGTCATATGCTGGGCGATCTTCAATTACGAGCTCTGGCGATCTGCCGATAAGACCGCCCCAACCATTTCCCCAGATTCTGACCGATAGGCCATGCTCGGCTAGATAAATCAAGCTATTCGCGCGTTCCCTTTCGTAAGTTCCGACAAAAGATATGTCCGCGCCAAAATCGCTCAAATCTTGTTCCCCCAGGTCCGTCGGCCTATGAAGATCTGCATCGTAAGAATTATTGACCACCAAGATATTTTTGACACCAAACCTCGGCACTTCTTCGGGTAGCGCATTAAATGATTTAGTCGTCACCCAAAGATCATACAGAGGCATCGCCCCCTCAACTTGCCGAGTGCGATGATATGGATTGATCATGTCATCTTCGGCGTACCATGTTATGCAGGTGTCAGGGCTGGTATTTTTAACTTCGGTTAAAATTTGAGGTCCTATTTCAACCGCACGTTCGAGCCACAAAATATCGTATTTTCTCGCCTTCAAATGTTCGATTATTTTTTCTCCAGCCTCGGCTTTATCTGCAGGATAGCGCAGGCGATAACGCAATCTGGTCAATAAGCTTGGTTTATCCTCATAGCGCGAACCGGGGAGATTTGTGGATATAACATCGACCTCGTGACCCATTTTCTGAAATGCTTTTATCCGTTGAAATGTTCTCGAACCCGGAACCGTTTGTCCGACAAATAAGATGGCTGATTTTGTCATCTGACAAAATCCAAAGCTAATTTTAATCCGGCGATATCCGCCTCAAAATCCCAATTCTCAATGCGTCTTCTAGCCGCCCGCCCCATCTCATCTGAACGCCCTATGACGCTAACAAGAGCTCCAGCTAATTCTGAAATGTCGCCGGCTTTAACAATTGCGCCGGTCTCATTGCTCAGAAGATCAAATGCTGCACCACATTGATCGGAAGCAATGACCGCTGTGCCGCTCGCCATCGCTTCATTGATCGCCAAGCCCCAAGGTTCTTTTTCGGAGCTTAAAACAAACACATCTGCCGCTTGGTAAATTGCTGGCAATTCAGTTTGATTTCGAAATCCTGTGAAAATGATGTCTTCCTTCATATCGGACCGTTCGGCGCTCGCCATCAGAGATTGCTTTAATTCACCATCTCCAACAAATACCAAACTGGGCCGTTCTCCGGATGTCCAAGCGGCTTCGCTCCAGGCTTTAAGCAAGACATCAGGTTTTTTTCTGGCCGTCAATTTTCCGGCAAACAGAATGATCTTTCGGTTCTCAGGGATACCAAATTCTTGGCGAAAATCCAGCGCAGCGGAATCAGTTTTGGACTGGCCAAAAAATGAATTGTCGACGGCATAAGGCACATCAAAAATTTTCTGCTCGAATATGCCATGATCGATGTAATAGCGACGATTGACGCTGCCAATGGCTAAAAATGCGCTACATTTGGAAAATATTTGGCTTAAGTAGCGTCGTTTTAGCCACCCTAAAACACCCACGCCGTCTGGCATTGCGCCTTCCCAGTTTTCACCTCGCATCAAAACCGGCGTTCCAATTTTTTTTGCCAATTTAAGCAAGTTCTTAAACCGGCGACTTTGCCAACCATGAAACCAAACTACATCAGCTTTTTTTAGATACTGCGCAGCATCAATTTCGCTCAACAGATGATTTTTATAGCCACTTCGAAGGGGAATATCCCATTCCAACTCGACGCCAAAGCCCGTGTCAAAATAACGGCCTTCTGAATAATCTGCTTCAAACACGACATTTAAATCTATGTCGGGCTGATTTGAAATTTGGCGCAGTAAGGGTGCCTGATATTGGATAGGGTGGCTTACGAAGTAGAGTAGCTTTGTCGTCACGAGGAAATCTGAAGCTGAGTTTGGGAAATTTCGGCATATCGTTCCGGAACAACAGATTTAATTACACGAGCCGTTTGGTCTGCTGTCACCTTCCGAGAAAACTGGTGAGCTCTTTGATAGGCCTTTTTACTTAAATTGCTTCTTTCTTCATCGTCATCCAACAAACCCATAATTTTATCTGCCATATCTTTTATATCTAGTGGATCAA
>CAJXJM010000234.1 GCA_913054205.1 uncultured Rhodospirillaceae bacterium | reverse complement strand
TGCTCGTCAATAACCGCCAAAGCGAGATCGTTAAATTCAACGCCTTCCTGGAAAATTGCATGCGTGCCAATGGCGAGGCTAATTTCGCCGTTGGCAAATCCTTCGAGGATGGGCGCACGGGTTTTGCCCTTCTCGCGACCGGTCAGGAGCGCCACTTTTACGCCGGCGGCCTCGGCCAAAGGCTCAATGGTTGCCAAATGCTGGCGGGCGAGAATTTCTGTTGGGGCGAGGATGGCGGCTTGCGCGCCACTTTCCACGGCGTGGAGCATACTCAAAAGCGCAACAACGGTTTTGCCGCTGCCGACATCGCCTTGCAAGAGACGGTGCATGCGTCCCTCGGAGCCCATATCTTCGGTGATGTCGCGAACCGCTTCGATTTGGGAATTTGTGAGTTCAAAGGGCAGCGCGGAAATGACTTTTTGCTTTAGCTCGCCGGTGCCTTTAATTGTCCGCCCTGCCTGTTTTCGCATATGCTTGCGGACCAAGGCCAAGGCCAACTGATTGGCGAGCAGCTCATCATAAGCCAGCCTTTGACGGGCAAGCGTTTCAGGCTCTAAGTCCGTTTCGTCCGTCGGTGCGTGAGCGGTAACAAGCGCCTCATTCCAACTCGGCCATTTTTGCTTCGCCAAATACGGACCATCCAACCATTCGGTTAATTCCGGTACCAATTCAAGCGCGCCTTTAATTGCTTTCGAAATGACTTTGAGAGAAAGCCCTTGGGTCAATGGATAGACCGGTTCCACCGCTTCTATGGTCTTTCGGTCTTTCAATTCAACGACGTGATCGGGATGCGGCATTTGAATGCCGTCGCCATAGCTTTCAATGGTGCCACTAATCACGCGCTGTTCGCCTTCGGGCAGGATTTTCAGCAAATAATCCGGCCGGCCATGGAAAAACACCATCGTCAGGCTTCCAGAATCATCGGAGCATAAGATTTTATAAGGCAGGCGGCGGGTTTTGGGCGGGAAATGTTGATCCACCGTTACTGTTATCGTGGCAATCGAGCCAATTCGCGCTTCAGCGATCTTTGGTGCATAGCGTCGATCTATAACGCCGCTTGGCAAATGCCACAGAAGGTCGCTGACATGCTCGCCGGCGAGCTTTTCAATCAGTTTGGCAATACGCGGCCCAACGCCCGTCAATTTTAGGACGTTTGCAAATATCGGAAATAGAATTTCTGGCCGCATATTTTAAATATTATCCTGAAATCATGGCTGACAGATCGCTCACAAAGGTTTACACCCTAGCCTCTCAATAAGTCACCTAAAGATAGTTCATAGGACGGCAGGATGGAAACTCTCCGTAAGCGACTTTTGTATAAAGCGACCCATCGCGGCATGCAGGAGACCGACAAAATTATCGGCGGATTTGCCGAGCAGGAATTGGCCAATCTAAGCGCCGATTTGCTCGACGATTTTGATCGTCTATTGGATGTGCCGGACGTTGATCTTCTGAACTGGATTTTAGCTCGTGAAGCCACGCCTGCGGCCTATGACACCGAAATTATGGGGCTGATAGTTAAATTTAAAGAAAGCCTGTAATTAATTGTTAAATATAGATAAGATAATATATAACTCATCGGAAATGCTGATTGGCGGCGTGCCGGAAGGCTATGATGGGGTTGCCCTTGGTCAATTGGTTGAGGCCGGCAAAACTGTGCTATTTGTTGCCCGCGAGGACCGCCGGTTGGCAGCGATCAAAGCAAGCTTGGCGTTTTTTGCCGGTGACGTGGAGGTCCTCGAATTTCCGGCCTGGGATTGCTTGCCTTATGACCGTGTTTCACCCAAAAGCGATATCGTTGCGGCGCGGATAGATACACTCACCGAACTTGCCGATTTAAACAGCGCCAAACCGCGAATCATTCTGACAACCGTGTCGGCATTGCTGCAACGGGTGCCGACTCGTAAATCCTTTGAAGGGTCGAGTTTAAAGTTTGGCAAGGGCGGCGAAACTTTGCGCGATCGATTGCTCGGCTATTTAGAGCAAAATGGCTACGGTCGAAGCGAAACCGTCATGGAGCCGGGCGAATACGCCATTCGCGGCGGTATCATCGATCTATTTCCGCCTGGCTTTGAAGAACCGCTACGCCTCGACTTTTTTGGCGATGATTTGGATGGTATTCGGACGTTTGAGCCATTTAGCCAACGGACAACCGGAGAGCGGGGCAGCTTTACCTTAAAGCCGGTCAATGAAATATCGATCGATGAAGACTCTATAAGTCGGTTTCGCATGTCCTATCGAGCACTTTTTGGCGCGGTTTCCAGCGAAGATCCACTTTATGAGGCGATATCTGAAGGCCATAGCCAAGCAGGGATGGAGCATTGGCTGCCGCTTTTCCATGAAGAGCTGGAAACATTGCTGGAATACCTGCCAGAGGCCCTAATCGTCTTTGATCATCAGGCAAGTGAGGCGGCCGAGTCGCGCTGGGAATTAATCGGCGAATGTTATGATGCCCGCTCCGATATGAAAGCGCGCGGATTGGCGGTCTCTGAAACAACCTACAACCCGCTGCCGGTGGATCGCCTGTATTTAACGAGCAAAGAGTTAGACGCTGCGCTCAAAGGGCGCAAACTGCTTACTTTTCAGCCGTTCTCGACACCAGATAGCCAAGCAAACAGCGCTGATGCCGGCGGCAAGCCGGGGCGTGATTTTGCCGATGCGCGGGCCTTACCGGATGTAAATGTCTATGACGCGCTTCGAGACCACATTCAGACGGAGATCAAAGACGGACGCTCGGTGATCATCGGTGCATTCTCGGAAGGCTCGGCTGAACGGCTTCTCGGTATTTTAAAAGAGCATGATATTTCCGCTTCGATGGATTCGAGTGCGCAAATTCGACTTGCTGTTCTCGAATTGGAACATGGCTTCACGGCACCCGGCCTTTCTCTCATCACCGAGCAGGATATTCTCGGTGATCGTCTAAGCTCGCCGCAGCGCCGCAGAATTCGCCCGGAAAACTTTATCGCTGAAACTTCGGTTTTAAACGCCGGTGATTTAGTTGTTCATGCAGATCACGGTATTGGCCGCTATGAAGAACTTGTGACGCTGAAAGTCACCGACGCCAGTGCACCGCATGACTGCCTACTGCTGATCTATGGCGGCGGTGATAAGTTATTCCTGCCGGTCGAGAACATCGAAGTTATTTCACGCTATGGCGAGGGCAGCGATACGATCCGCCTCGATAAATTGGGCGGTGTTGCCTGGCAGGCGCGGAAATCTCAGCTCAAACAACGCATCCGCGATATGGCGGACCAATTGATCGCTGTCGCCGCTGCCCGCGAGCTTAAAAAAGGCGAAACGCTGGAGCCGCAATCCGGCATTTACGATGAGTTTTGCTCGGGCTTTGCTTATACCGAAACGGATGACCAAGCCCGCGCCATTGAGGACGTCATCAAAGATCTGAGCAGCGGCCGCCCCATGGACCGCTTGATTTGCGGTGATGTCGGGTTCGGTAAAACCGAAGTTGCCTTGCGGGCAACTTTTGTTGCGGCGTTGGAAGGCAAACAAGTTGCCATCGTCGTCCCGACCACATTATTGGCGCGCCAGCATTTTCGTATCTTTGAAGAACGTTTTGCGGATTTCCCGGTGCAGGTTCGCCAATTGTCGCGTTTGGTTGCCAAAAAAGACGCAGACGCAACCAAAGAAGGGCTTGAGAGCGGCCAAGTTGATATTGTCATCGGCACCCACGCGCTGCTTGCCAAAAGTATTAAGTTTGATCGTCTTGGTCTGTTGATCATCGACGAAGAGCAGCATTTTGGTGTTGCCCACAAAGAACAATTGAAATCGATGAAGCACAATGTCCACGTTTTGACGCTGACAGCAACGCCGATCCCCCGAACTCTGCAAATGGCTCTAACCGGGGTGCGGGAATTGAGCCTGATCACCACGCCGCCGGTGGATCGTTTGGCGGTTCGGACATTCGTTCTGCCTTATGATCCTGTTGTTGTGCGCGAGGCCATTCAGCGCGAACGCTATCGCGGCGGCCAGATATTCTATGTCTGCCCACGGGTCGCTGATCTTGGCCGTATCGAAGAGGAATTGCTCGAGCTGGTGCCGGACCTTCGGATTGCGATGGCGCATGGTCAAATGTCGCCGCGTAAACTCGAAGATGTCATGAGCGCCTTTTATGACGGCAAATATGAATTGCTGTTGACGACCAATATTGTTGAGTCGGGGCTCGATCTGCCGTCAGTGAATACCATCATCCTGCACCGCTCGGATATGTTTGGCTTGGCACAGCTCTATCAATTGCGCGGTAGGATAGGGCGCTCGAAAATTCGCGGCTATGCTTATCTGACGCTGCCGACAAAGCGCAAATTATCGGCGCCGGCGCAAAAACGCCTGGAAGTCATGCAGGCTCTCGACACATTGGGCGCCGGCTTCACGCTCGCCAGCCATGATTTGGATATTCGCGGTGCCGGCAATTTGCTCGGCGACGAGCAATCCGGTCATATCAAAGAAGTCGGAGTTGAGCTCTATCAGCAAATGCTCGAAGAAGCTGTCGCTGAAGCGAAATCCGCCGGCGATATCGAAGATCAGGTCGCTGATAAATGGAGCCCGCAAATTGACATTGGTATTCCGGTGCTGATCCCAAACGACTATGTGCCTGATTTGGGTGTCAGGCTCAGCCTCTATCGCCGAATTGCGGATTTGACCGACCGGGCGGAAATCGATGCTTTTGCTGCTGAGATGATCGACCGTTTTGGCTCGCTTCCAGATGAGGTCGAAAACCTCCTCGAAACCGTCGCCATCAAACGGCTTTGCCTTGCTGCGGGTGTTGAGAAAGTCGATGCTGGATCGAAAGGCGCGGTGATCACTTTCCGCAATAACGAGTTTAACAATCTCGCTGGTTTGGTGGA